>JBGSPJ010000448.1:0-2413 GCA_041738655.1 Rhodothermales bacterium
GGCCGTCGGCAGGAGCGCGTCGCCCGAGCGGTCGCCCTCGACGAGGATGGCGCCGGCATCGATGGGTGAGGTGGCGAGCAGCAGGACGATGCGCAGCGTGTCCCCCGGCGCGATCGTCACGCGGCGGGCCAGGGGTTCGTAGCCAATGCGGTAGGACCGGAGCGTGGCCGAGCCGGCGGGAATTTCGCGGAAGACAAACCCACCGCTTTCGTCGGAAAACGAGGAGCGGTTGATTTCTTCGAGGAGGAGTTGCGCCCAGGCGATCGGCTCGTTGGTAGAGGCGTCGCGCACGGAACCCACGAGGGTTCCGGTGGCGGATTGGCCCGCCGCGGATCCCATCGACAGCAGGCCGGCGACCGCCACGAGGGCGATCGCGCGGCCTGCCGCGAGTCGATGGATGCGAGTCATGCGCCGGTTATTCCGTGACGACGATCGGGATCGCCGGCGTGCGGAAGTCGACGTGGTCGACGTTGAAGAGCTGGAGTTCGATGGTCGTCGTCCCCACCGATTCACCGTGGATATGGAAGGTCCAGCGATCGTCCTCCTCATGCTGTCCGAATTCCGCGACCGCCTCGTTGGCCACCACGTGGCCGATGGTGAGGTCCGGGTCCAGGTCTTCGTCGTGGAAGTGCTCTCCATCGGCGTCGCGCCATTCCACGGTGAAGTCTTCGGACTGCTGGCCGGCCTGCACCGTTATGCTGCCGGTAACGACGCCGTTTTCAACGACGACGAGTTCAGTGGTGCCGACCATCAGCACCATGCCCTGGACGTCCGCGTGTTCGTGGTCATCCTCCACCGGGTTGTCGCAGGCGACGAGGAACAGGGCGAGGGCAAAAAAGGGCAGATAGTTCTTGATCGAGTTCATCATTGGAAATAGACAGGCAACGACAACGCTTCGATGAGGCGGACGGCATACGTCACGCCCCACGGCGTCATCCGTGTAGTGTGGAAAGAGCGGTCCTCAACGGGATTGAGGCACCGCGGGAAGGATGGGGGAATACATGATCAGGCGGCGGGGACGTGAGGTGGGCCGCGCGAGAAGAGGAGGATCGGAACGGAGCGGTCGCTCCAGCCGCCCGAGGACACGGTATCGACCGGTCGGGGGATGGGGAGGAAGAAGGCGTGCGTGGAGGCCGGCGTTCCGGCCGCGAACGTGGCAAAAAGCTCGTCGTAGGCGCACGCCGGCGGCGGGGTCTCCCAGGCCGAGGCGCCGCCTCCCGGTTCCTCATTCGGCGAGGCGGCGTTCGAATGGCCGCTGGTAGGCGCATGATGCCCGGCGCACTCCTCGGCGGGTGCAAAGGCGGCGCTTGCCGCCATGTACAGATAATGCGAAAAGGGCGCGACGATGCCTCCCGAGACGAGCGTCAACAGGAGGCAAAGAGAGCGATATGACGAAGTGGCCTTCACCAATTAACGTCGCGCGAATCGGATCGATCAGTTAAATCCCTTGCCCGACACCGCCGGCCGTTCGTCCTGGTTGGCCACCTGCCAGGCGGTGGCGAAGATGAGCCGGGTGATGCGGGCCATACGTTCGTATTCGATCTTCTCCGCTTCGTCCTCGAGGCCGTGATAGTCCTCGTGCGTGCCGGTGAAGAAAAAGATGAACGGCACGCCGTGTTTGCCAAAGTTCCAGTGGTCGGACCGGCGGTAGAACTGGTTCGGGTCGTCTTTCGAGTTGAACCGTTCGTCCAGCTCGAGGTGGGTGCCCGTCGCAGCGTTCACTTTTGCGTTCAGGTCGTGTAATTCCTGCGAGATGAGGTTGGAGCCGATGATGTAGACGTAGTTCTCGCTTTTCGAGGGGTGCGTGGGGTCGAACCGGCCGATCATATCGATGTTGAGGTTCGTCACCGTGTTGGCGACCGGCACGAGCGGGTCGGAGTCCGAGTAATACGCCGAGCCCAGCAGGCCTTTTTCCTCGCCGGCTACGTTCAGGAACAGGATGGATCGGCGGGGCCCGTTTCCATCGCGCGCCGCCGTTTTGAACGCCTCGGCCATTTCGAGGACGGCCACCGTGCCCGAGCCGTCGTCGTCGGCGCCGTTAAAAATAGTGTCACCTTCGCCGCCCTCGTTCATGCCGACATGGTCGTAGTGCGAGGAGATGACCACGACTTCATCCTTCAGCGCGGGGTCCGAGCCTTCGATGAGGGCGGCGACGTTTTCGCTGGTGGTCTGGTAGACTTCCTGTTCGATGGCGCTGGAGATCCTTACATCGCCGAGGTTGATGACGGTGGGGCGCAGGGAGGCGTCGATATCCGCCTTGAGGGCCTCGATGGTCTTGCCGGCCGGCGCGAGGATCTGGTTGGCGAGGGCGCTGGAGATCACATAAAACGGCGGGATGCCGCTACCGGTGCCGGAGGGTTCCTCGAGCGACAGCTGGCCGACGCCTTCCAGCGCCGCGGCGGCGCGGCGCGCC
>JBGSPJ010000573.1:0-2223 GCA_041738655.1 Rhodothermales bacterium
TCAGTTCACGTCGAGTGTTTTCTTGGAGCATTGACATTGATTCACCCAGTTTGCTGTCGGTAGCATCAAGATGAGGCAACGGCAGCTTCTGAGTAACATCAAACGTGAGTCAATGCGCCGGGAGAAATAGTTGTCGTTGGCCGGGAAAACGTGTTGACGTTGAACAACCGATCGCCGGGCGGCGTTCGAAGCACTACTCCACGAGCAACCGGGAGCGCCGGCCGATGAGCTCGCGCGTCAGGCCGGCGTCTCGTTGCGCACGGCCTACCGGTGGAAAGCCCGGATGAAACCATGAAACGATTCATTCCTCCCCTCTTCCTCTACGGCGGCAGCGCGCTGTGCCTCGCCGTGCTCGTCCTCGCCGCGTTCGGCATCCGTTTCAACGTGTCGCCGAGCTTGCCGGTCGGGTTTTACGCGTGGCAAAAGCTTACCAACGAGGAGGCCGCGGGCTTGCACACCGGCGACATCGTCATTTTTTGTCCGGACGAAGCGACGTCCCGCCTGGCGCTGGAGCGCGGGTACCTGAAGCGTGGTCCGTGTCCGCACGGGAGCGTGCCAATGGGGAAGCCGATCCTGGCCGTGGCCGGCGAGATCGTCGAGGTTCGGCCGGAGGGGGTGTACCTAAACGGCGAGTTGATTCCGAAGAGCGAGCCGATGGAATTCGATTCGAAAGGCAGGGAGATGGCGATCCGCTACGGGATGTTCGAGGTCCGGGAGGGCGAGTACTTCGTACTGGCGACCCGGGTAGCCGGGAGTCTGGACGGGCGGTACTACGGTCCGATCAGCGCCGGGCAGATCATGGCGAGAGCAGAGCGTCCGTAAAGAGTCACTATTCGTCCACCAGCCGGCCGCGGAGTTCGCGGATCATCGCCTTCACCTCCGCCGAGAGCGCGTCCACATCCTCCTGTGAGAGCGCCTCCACCGCCGCGTCGTGCACAAACGCACCCGGCGTCTTGCCGGCCCGGGCGGCGGCCTTCAGAACCACAGCCCATTCGTAATCGCTGAACCGGATCGAGCGGTTTTTACGGTTGGAGGTTTCGTCGGACATGGGGGTGTGGGGTTGGGGTGGCGGATGGGTTGAAGGTACTATTCGGGAATGGCAGGATCAAGATGGTGGTGATCCTGACCTTTGGATAATGCAGGCCCTGGTGTATTTTGGAGTGCATCGTCAAATGAAGGATACCATGCGGATGAAGAGTCCAGTACACCCAGGTGAGATCATCCCGGAGGAGTATCTGATACCACTCGGGCTCAGCATCACGGCCGCGGCTAAGAAATTGGGCATAACTCGAAAAGCCTTGTCCAATCTGTTGAAAGAGCGCGCCGGCGTGAGCCCGTTGATGGCATGGAGACTCTCGATGGCGTTTGACACGAGTCCGGAGCTCTGGACGAACATGCAGACGGGATATGACCTGGCAAAGGAGCGAGAAAACCCGGCGCTTACTTTGGTGCAGCAGATCTACAAAGCGCCGGCTGGCCTGGTGGCCGAATAAGGAGCGGGCATTGCAGGTTGGTCTTGCGATCGAGTAATCGACATGCCACCGGGTGAGAATATCGAAGATGTCCATAACTCCTTTCGGGCTGTACGCTATGGGAATAATCGACGACGAAACCGCATCCGGGTTGCTCGGCGAAAGCCGGCGCGCCTATTTCGAGCGGATGCTGGACGCCTATCGAACGCAGCTTTCCGAGGACGAAAAGCGGGAGCTCACGGAGTGGAAACGAACGACGTGCAGGGCCGAGGAAAGAAAGCGACCAGCGACTGGCCAGGGTGGCGCCGGCGTATTGGCCCACCCCCGGAGGATATTGAATCTAACTGATGCCTGGTGCCTAATGGGGTCCGCTCTACGGCGATGGCTGTCCTTGAGCGGCTTCATTATCACGACTTCGCCGTATAAGGAGTTCTGATGGGTTTCTTAAAGCATCCCTCTCCCCTTACCTACCATGCACATGTCTCGCGCGTACCCCATCGTTCTTGTTCTGAGTTTTCTTTTTATGCTCGCGCCGGAGGCTACTGCGCAAGCGCCCGAGGCGCTTGTTCGCGCCTGGGCAGCCCACGGCGGCCTGGAGGCATGGAAGGCGCAGCACGGCCTTCGCTTCGACCTCGTTCGGGGCGACGATCGCCGCGAGCGACATACTATCGATCTCGGTTCGCGACGGACGCGCCAGGAAGCCGACGCCTATACGATCGGATACGATGGCGAGGCGGTGTGGGTCGCGCCC
>JBGSPJ010000590.1:0-3981 GCA_041738655.1 Rhodothermales bacterium
TGCGGCGGGTTACACGGGCGACGGCGGGCCGGCGACGGCCGCGACCTTCAACGCGCCGGCCGACGTGTACCTCTCGCATGATCAGGATCTGTACATCGCCGACGCCGAGAACAACGTCATCCGCAAGATCGACGTCAACGGAATCGTGACGACGGTGGTTGGCACCGGCGCTCGCGGAGTATCGGATGACGCAACACCGGCGACAGAAGCTCTGCTGGATCGTCCGTATGGCATCGCGTACGACGAAGCGAACCACCTGCTGTACATCGCCGATACGTTTAACAACCAGGTGAAACGCGTCGACCTCAGCCACGCGGAATAACACGACCGTCCGCGGCACAGGGCTGGGGGGACGAGGGCAAGTTGGCCTTCGTTTCTCCAGCCCTTCCGCTTTTCGAAGCCTTTCCTGCTCCTGTTTGTATCGACATGTCCTACTTGCCGCGCCAACGCACATCAAAAACCGGGTTGATGCCCAGCGGGTGGATTCGTAGCATCCTGATCGGTGCATTCCTCTTTTCCGGCTGCGATTTTAATCCCGACTTTGCCGAATTCAACGACCCTGTCGAAACGGGTCCGGATCGGACCGACGCCTGCCAGGAAGAAGGGCCGATGTGCATCGTCGCCGGCGTGGCCGGCGAGGCCGGCTTCTCGGGGAATGGCGGGCCGGCCCTCGAAGCCCGGTTCAACTTCCCTATCGATATCGCCATGCCGCCGCTCACGCTCGCACAAACCGGCGATTTGTATGTGGTGGACTGGCAGAATCACGTCGTCCGCCAGATCACCCCCGACGGCAGCGTCATTTCTTTTATCGGCAGCGGCATACCCGGCGACGGCACGGAAGGCGACGCCGGCCAGCTCCAGCTTCAGCTCCCGACCGACCTCACCATCAGCCCGCGGGGCCATTTTTATGTGACCGACTGGCAGAACGGCAAGGTCAAGGTGATCAACCCGATAACGCTCCGCGCCTTCGATTTCTACGGCACGACCCCCGGATTCGCCGGCGACGGCGGGCCGGCCGTTCAGGCGCAACTGCATCTGCCCAGCAGCTTCACGTTCGACCCGAACGGCGACATGTACATCTCCGATCAGCTCAACCAGCGCATTCGCCGTATCGACGCTGGCGGGGTCATCTCCACCTATTCTGGCGAGGGCGCCGGCTTCTCCGACGGCCATCTCGATGCCGCCCGCTACCACTTCCCGGATGGCGAACTGGCAACGCCCGGTGGGAAGATCCACATGAACACCCACGACTGGACGCTTGTGATCGCCGATACCGAGAATCACCGCGTCCGCCGCATCAACGTACTCACCGGCGAGGTGACCACCATCGCGGGAAACGGAAGCCCCGGTTACTCCGGCGACGGCGGCAATGCACGATCCGCGCAGCTGAACCGCCCGACCGATGTCATCTTCCGGGAAGATCACCACATTTATATCGCCGATTCCGGCAATCACGTCATCCGAAAGGTCGACCCCTTTGGCTTTATCTCCACCGTGGCGGGTACCGGTGAGGCAGGCCAATCGCCCGACGGCACGCCGGCCACCGAGGCGCGGCTCAATAGCCCAATGGGAATTTTCTACGACGAAGTCACCTTCACCCTCTACATCGCCGATACCTTCAACCATCAGATCAAAAAAACCAAAGATCGCTGACATGACGATGAATCCGCACCGCATTGCCTCGTTTACCCTGATCCTGGCCTTTGGCCTTCTTTTCAGCGCCTGCGAACATGCCGGCACGGAAGACGAACCCCTGGTCTGCAATACCGCCTTCGACGCCAGCGACTACCCGGCTTCCACGATTTCCTTCGAGAATGACATCAAGCCGATCCTGGCCAACTACGGCTGCAACTCGCAGTTCTGCCATGGGGCCGACACCCCGCCGTCCAACTTCTCCGTCCGCACGGCGACCAGCATCCTCGGCCCCGGCAACGAGGCAGAACAGCTGGGCATCTGCAATGTGACGCGCGGCGACCCTGAAAACAGCTACATCATCCGCAAACTGCGCGGCGATGCTGGCATCATCGGCGGTCGGATGCCCGAGGGCGGCGCTCAGATCGACAACGCCGACTTCCAGGTCATCCGCCAGTGGATCCTCGAAGGTGCACCCAATAACTGACGCGCCGGCGGCCCCTTACTGTACGCCCCATGAATGCACGCTTGAGCCCACGGAGCCAATGCCTGGCCTGGCTCGGCTCCGCCTGGCTGCTCTGTAGTCTCATTGGCTGTAGTGCGGTCCACGCCCAGGCGTGGACGCTCCCGAAAGGCGCCTCGTACACGAAGATATCGTACGGCGCCGGCACGGCGGCCTATCAGTACACGTTTGACGGACGACGGACGGATTTTATCGACGGCCTCCCGGGCGACACGTTCAAGGATCGAAGCCTGTATCTGTACAGCGAGCTCGGGCTGTGGAAACACGCCACGCTGGTGCTGAACGTGCCGTACAAGCGCATCTTTGTCCGCGACCACGCCTTCCGGTTTCGGGTCTTCGGCTTCGGTACCGCGCAGGTCGCATTGAGAGTTGGCCTGTTGCCCTTGCTGGGCGTACGCCCTTCTGCGCATGCGCTGGCGCTCACCGGAACGCTGGGTGTGCCTACAGGCTACACGCGCAACTATGCGCCGAGCGTTGGGGCGGGGCAATGGGATGGACAGATGGGGCTGCACTATGGGCTCAGCTTCTGGCCATTTCCGGGCTACGCCCAGGCCGGCGCCGGCGTTCGCTACCGTTCGCCCCTGTTTCTGCTGTCGAACACCACAGAGTGCCGGCCCGGGAACGACATCGATTGCATCCCGGACCGCAAGCCGCGGTACGGACACGAGATGATCTACACCGGCGAAGTCGGCCTCACGCCGTTTGACGGGACCCTCCTGCTCCAGGCCATGGCCGGCGCCATCTGGTCGATCGACGCCCCTACTGTCGGCTTCTCCGCCCTCAACCCGATCCCGACGCACCAGCGCGCCGTGAAAGTGGGGCTGGGCGCCGGCATCTACCCGTTTCGCCTGCTCCGCATCGATGCGCTGCGCACCCTCGGCGTCAGCGCGCAGTATTACCGCACCTTGAATGGCCGCAACGCCCTCGACGCCCGCGAGCTATTCCTGGGGATCGACTTTAAACGCACCGGACGCCCATGAGCGACCATCCGCTGACACGACGCGCGTTTATGCAGCGCTCCGCCCGGATCGTGGCGGGCGTGTCGCTGGCGTCGCTGGCCGGCTGCGACAGCTTCGGCGTCCAGCCGGTAACGGATGGGATCGATTTTCTGCCATACATCACCCCGAATGATGTGTTCTTCGAGCAATTCGGGGGGGATGGCGGCGTGCGCGACTGGCCCGGCATCCGGCAGATCGCGCGCGATGCCTGGTCGATGACCATCGACGGCGCCGTGGCATCGCCAGCTACGCTTCGATTCGACGACATCATCGCGCGGCAAGATCAGGAAATCACCGTGCTCTCGACCCTGCGCTGTATTCTGGACAACAACGCCGGCCAGGGCCTCGTCGGCACCGCCACGTGGACGGGTATTCCGCTCCGCCTATTCCTCAATGCCGCCGGGATCGACCTCGGCCGCGGCCGCCGGCTCCGCTTTTATGGCGCCGATGGGTTTACAAATAATCTGCCGCTGGAACGGGTGTACGACGAAAACCGGAGCGACCTCGTCGAGCCGCTGCTGGTCTATGCCATGAACGGCAACGCGATGTCCGCCACCCACGGCTCCCCCATCCGGCTTCTGGTGCCCGGGTATTACGGCTACAAGAGCGTCAAATGGTTGACACGCGTCGAGGTCACCGAAAGCGACGACGCGTTCGGCACCTACCAGGAAGTGCTTGGTTATGCGGACGACGGCCGGATCGATGTGTCGTGTAAGTCGACCAGCATCCTGCGCGGCGCGCGGGTTCCCGCCGGCCCGACACGGATCGCCGGCTTTGCCCTCAGCGGCAACGGTGCCATCGATCAGGTCCGCATCACCATCGACGGCG
>JBGSPJ010000634.1:0-3593 GCA_041738655.1 Rhodothermales bacterium
TGACGACGGCACTTGAGCTGCGCGCGCAGGACGACGCGTGGGTCCGCCAGCGCCTGTCGATCGTTGGATTACGAACCGTGCACGAACTGCGCGGCCGCGCGTGTATCCGGATGGACGATGCACCGGCCCGCCAGCGCAGCAAGATGTGCACGCGTTCGTTCCGCCGGCCCGTCGGCGACGTGGCGGAGTTGCAGGAAGCGGTGGCCTTGTTCGCCACGCGAGCCGCCGAGAAACTGCGCAGCGAGCATCTGGCGGCCTCGATGATCCAGGTGTATATCTCGACAAAGCGGCACGGCGCCGGCCCCTCCTACTCCAATAGCGCGACCGTTACCCTGCCCGCGCCGACGGACTACACGCCGGCGTTTGTCCGCCATGCGCATGCAGCCCTGGACCGAATTTATCGCCCTGGATACCCCTACCGGAAGGCCGGCATCTGGCTCTTCGGACTGTGCGGGTCCGGGGCGGTCCAACAAGACCTGTTCTCGAACCGTAACACACGTACGGACACGGCGTTGATGCAGGCGATGGACACGCTCAATCAGCGGTATGGCCGCGGCACCCTGTTCATGGCCGCCGAGGGGATCGCGAAACCGTGGGACATGCGGCAGGAATTCCTATCGCCCGGCTACACCACGCGATGGGATGAGTTGATGAACGTACGCTAGAGGCAGGCTGTATTCCTGGCGCGGAACCGTTATCTTGGGGGGCATCGTTTTCGTCCACCTGCCATTCTGCCACCCATGACGTCCTACACTCGTCGCGATTTTCTCAAAGCGGCGGCCGCCGGAACGGCGACGCTGCATGTTGCCACTAGCAGCGTTTCTGCGGGGGCGGCTCCTCTGGCCGGCCTCAGGGCCGCTCCGCTCGGCATCGCCCTCGTGGGCCTCGGGTATTACAGCACAGACCTCCTCGCGCCGGCGCTCCAGGAGACCCAAAACGTCCGCCTGGCGGGGATCGTGACCGGATCGCCGGCGAAGGCGGATGCCTGGGCCGCGAAGCACGACATCCCACGCCGCAATATCTATTCGTACGACACATTCGACGCGATCGCCGACAACCCGGCGATCGACATCGTTTATGTGGTGCTGCCGAACGTCATGCACAAAGAGTACGTCATCCGGGCTGCCCGGGCCGGCAAACATGTGATCTGCGAAAAACCGATGGCGATCACGGAGGCGGAATGCGCGGCCATGATCGAGGCGTGTGAAAAAGCCGGCGTGACGCTTTCGATCGGCTACCGGATGCAGCACGAACCGACCACGCAGGAAGTGATGCGCTTCGCGCGTGAGCAGTCGTTCGGGAGGGTGCAGTTCGTGACGGCCGGCTCGGGCTACCGCGAGGGCCGGGCGGATAACTGGAAAGTGAAAAAGGCGATGGGGGGCGGCGCGATGATGGACATGGGCGTCTACGCGCTCCAGGCCTGCCGTTACGCCGCCGGCGAGGAGCCGGTCTCCGTCTCGGCGCAAACCTTCCTCACGCGTCCGGACATCTTCAAGGACACCGACGAGATCACAACGTTTCAGCTCCAGTTTCCGAGCGGCGCCGTCGCCAACGCGCACACGAGCTTCGCGAACAACATGAACCACCTGGAAGTCCGCTACGAGCGCGGATGGCTCAAGGTCGATCCCTTCCAGGCGTATCGAGGGATTCAGGCGACCACGCACGAGGGGCCGATCCAGGCGCCGGACATCAACCAGCAAGCCCGTCAGATGGACGACACCGCCGACGCGATCGTGAACAAGACACCCGTGCGTGTCCCCGGCGAGGAAGGCATGCGCGACATGCGCATCGTCGAGGCCATCTATCGATCGATTGCCGCCGGCGGCAAAACGATCTCGCTACGGTAGCGCAACGGGCACGTTAGATCGTTTCGCGCGGTGCGTTATGCGTTGAATCGTTGCGCGTTGCACGTTTTGCTGTTGTTTTGGTGCGCGCCACGTGGGTAAGGAGCGCTCTTCAAGAAGCATGCAACGCGCTAACGTTCAACGCGCTAACGTTCAACGCCTTAAACCGTCGGCTCCCAGCCAGGCTCGTACTCCCGGCCCCACATCTGCTTCATGATCGCGTCGTTTTTGACGTGCCCGTTGGTCGGGTCGCATTCGAGTGTCATGCCCGTGTACTGGGCGATGTTGCCGAGGTGGCAGAGGAGGACGCTCTGGTGGCCCGTTTCGATCGGCGTGTTCAGGCGCTTGCCGTCGCGCACGGCATCGACAAAGTTCTGAATGTGGATATCCGTCAATCCATCGGCGCCGACGGTGTTGAGGGCGTCGGTGGTTTCCTGGCGCATCCGGCGTCTGATCTCCTTGCCGGCAAGGTCGTACACGATGTAGCCTTCCCGGTCGAGCAGCACGGTGCCTTCGGTGCCGTGGATGGTTGCGCCGCGTCCCCGGTCGTAAAACGGCAGGCCGTTGCAGCTGCGTCCTTCCCAGGTGATGGTTTTGCCGCCGGCGAAGTCGAACGACATCACCTGGGTATCATAAAATTCCCAGTCGTCGTTGAAGTGGAACCGCCCGCCGTTGGAGGCGACGCGCACCGGATAGTCCACCCCGAGCGCCCAGCGGCAGACATCCACCTCGTGGGTGCCGTTGTTGAGCGACTCGCCGGTGCCCCAGTTCCAGAACCAGTGCCAGTTGTAGTGGACCAGGTTATCCTGGTACGGCCGGCGCGGCGCTGGGCCCTGCCAGAGGTCGTAATCGAGCCAGGAAGGTACTTCCACGAGCTTTCCTTTGCCGATCGAGCCGCGCGTGTTCGCATACCAGCACTTGGCGTACCGGGCCTCGCCGATGACGCCTTCATGGATCGCCTGGATGATCTCGATCGACTCCGGCGCGGAGCGTTGCTGGGTGCCCATCTGCACCACCTTGCCGTATTTCTTCTGTGCGGCGATGAGCAGCTCCCCCTCGCGCGGGTTGTGTCCGCAGGGTTTTTCGAGGTAGACGTGTTTGCCGGCCTGCATGGCCATGAGAGCCGCCGGCGCGTGCCAGTGGTCGGGCGCGGCGATCACGAGCGCGTCGATCTCGTTGCCGTCGAGGAGCGATCGGAAGTCCTTCACGCCTTTCGGCTCGCGCGTCTGGCGCTGGCGGACGTCCGCGATGCATTTCGCCATGGCGCGTTCGTCGACATCGCAGATGAAGCCGACTTCGGCGCCGGCCGTTTGCGCGAACGCATTGGCGAGGGCGCCTCCGCGCCCATTCACCCCCATCACGGCGACGACAAGCGTTGCGTTGGGGCCGCGGCCGATGCGGCTATACGGTCCGGACAGCCCGAGGCCGAGGGTGGCGGCGGTGGCCGTTTTAACAAACGTGCGGCGATCGATCGGTGTGTTCATCCTGCGTTTTTGATGGCGTGGTGAAGGGCGTCGGGCGGTAGCGTTTCCAGACGTCGGCCCGTTAAACTACGAACGTCGCCTCAAAAGTAACAGGAGGAGGGGTGTGGGATTCTTGTTTAACTAAGTGATGATATTACCAAGAAGGACCTCTCCTGGTTATGTTGAATTTCCACGTTCAATCAACCAAGAGAGGCCCTTCCTATGGAAACAACGTACTACAGTGGCATCGACTTGCACAAGCTGACCAGCCATATCACGACCGTTC
>JBGSPJ010000636.1:0-14112 GCA_041738655.1 Rhodothermales bacterium
GAACGGTCGTGATATGGCTGGTCAGCTTGTGCAAGTCGATGCCACTGTAGTACGTTGTTTCCATAGGAAGGGCCTCTCTTGGTTGATTGAACGTGGAAATTCAACATAACCAGGAGAGGTCCTTCTTGGTAATATCATCACCAGATAAGTCACACACCATATTCGTTATCGTTCACGTGATTCTACTCTGCGCCTCTGTGGGAGATGTATTTCTCCATTCGGTCTAAGGAGATACGGATGATCCCGCGGAGGCGCGGAGTTTCGTTTCGCGCAAATATCGGCTTGAACGCTTTCGATCACCGCAGATTGGGGATCGATGTTAATTCGCTGGATTCAAGAACATCCAAGAGAATGAGATCCGGCATAACGGTCATTGTCTTGCTGAAGTACCGAGGCCGTATGGCAACATTGTCGCCCCCTGACTGTTTTAGGAAGCAGCCGTGCTGCGTCGCCAGCGCGGTCTCCGCTATATATTTCTATCTAACGGGCCAGGGTGCATCATGCGAGTAATTATCGAAGTGAACAATTCAGAAGAACTGCGCGAGGCCCTAGCACTGCTTGGAGACAAACCTATGGAGGTTCGCGAGAAGCGGTCGCTCAGGCGTGCCCGTCTTGAGCAGCTATTTGAACGCATGAGGGGAGTGCTTCCTGAAGATTACCACTTCGATCGTGACGAATTACATGAGCGCTAGATCATTTATTGATACAAACATTTTAGTGTATTCAGTTGGCCCACAATCGCTTAAGCGTGAGGTTGCAGAGAAGTTACTTATTGAGATCGAATTGGAATAATACAAACTTTCCTGGTGGGATAGCCTGATTTTCGCAGCAGCACTGACCGCCGAATGCGAGTCACTTTTTTCGGAAGATTTACAACATAATCAAGTCTTTGAAGAGCAGCTTCGAGTAATAAATCCGTTTAAGGAATAAGATCTTTTCGGTATTGATTGCTGGAATCCTGCATGCTGTCCCGAGCAGCACATCTGTAGGAAAGAACGATTTTATACCCGATCGCTATGATATTAACGTTTTCGTTATCGTTCACGTCATTCTACTCTGCGGGAGCAGTCTTTCTCCATTCGGTCAAATGGGATACTGATGATCCCGCGGAGGCGCGGAGTCTCGTTTTGCGCAAGGACTGGCTTGAATGCTTTCGATCACCTCAGATGGGGGCTCGATTTTAATTCGCTGGATTCAAGAACATCAAAAAGAAAGAGATCCGGTATACGCTGCTATGTTGTGGAAAAAAGACACCGACGTCGCCGCCTGGGTAACTCGTTTTACCGTTGGGGAGGACTACCGCTGGGATACGAAGCTCCTGCCCTACGATGTCGACGGCACGCGGGGCCATGCCAGGGGGCTGGCCCGTATCGGCATTCTTACCGCTGACGAGCTGAGCGCCATCGAGCAGGCGCTGGACGAGATCCGGCGGCAGGCCGTCGCCGGCGAGCTCGTCGTTCGGCTGGAGGACGAGGACTGCCACACGGTTCTCGAAGGCGAACTCGTCAATCGCCTCGGTGACACCGGCAAACGCATACACACCGGCCGCTCCCGTAACGACCAGGTGCTCACGGCCCTGCGCCTCTACCTCAAGGACCGCGTACGATCCGTCGCCGCCGGCGCGGCCGACCTCGCGACCTCCCTCTGCGACCTCGGCGACCGCCACGCCCGCTCCATCATGCCGGGCTACACCCATCTCCAGCGCGCCATGCCGACCACTGCCGGCCTCTGGGCGATGGGATATGCGGAGTTGCTCGTCTCGGACCTGACCGCACTCAAAGCCGGCTTCGACCAGATCGACACCTCCCCTCTCGGCAGTGCCGCAGGCTACGGGGTGCCGTACCTCGACCTCCCCCGCGCCTTCACCGCCGATGCGATGGGGTTCTCGGGCGTCCAGACCCACGTCACTGCCGTCCAGCTCTCGCGGGGCAAGCTCGAACTTCACGTCGTCCACGCCTTTGTGCAGCTCGCCGCGACGCTCAACCGGATGGCAAGCGACCTCGTGCTGTACAACACGGCGGAGTTTGCGTTCGTGAAGCTGCCGGCCGCCTTCTGCACGGGCTCCAGCATCATGCCCCAGAAGCAAAACCCGGATGTGCTCGAACTCATCCGCGCGAGCTACCACCGCGTCATCGCTGAAATGCAAGTCCTGCTGACGCTGCCGGCCAACCTGCCTTCGGGCTACCATCGCGACCTCCAGCTCACCAAGGAGGCCACCATGCGCAGCGAAGCCGTGACCGCCGATGCGCTTGACGCCATGCGCCAGCTACTTCCGGGGGTCGAGTTCGATGTCGACGCCATGCGGCGGGCTACCTCGAGTGAGCTATTCGCGACGGCCGCCGCGCTCGAGAAGGTGGCCGCCGGCATGCCCTTCCGCGATGCCTACCGAGAAGCCGCGAAAGAAGTAAGCCAGCTCGGCGACATCGATCTGGACCGCGCACTCGACGCCTACCGGTCCGCCGGCTTCCCCGGCCGGCTCGCCACAGAGGCCGTCCGTACGCAGATCGGCCAGTTCACAAACTGGATTCAGTCTGGATCGTAGGGCAACGCCACGGTGTGGCCGTAAGCCCCGGCAACCTACCGATCCCGAATCGACGCATAGATCGACCCCGCCCCGAGCGATTTGTCGAGCACCAGTTCGAACCGCGTCGCCCCATCCTCCCAGAAAAACCGATCGGCGTCGGCGCCTTCGAGATAGATGGCCGGCCGGCCCAGCATCACGTCGTAGATCCCCTTCATCTCGTCGATCACATAACTGGCGTCGTAATCGAACCGCATCTCGCGAATGCGCCCCTCGGCGTCGGTAAACAACGTAATGGCCTGCGCTTCGCCGAAATTCTCGGGGTAGACTTGGTAGATCCCGTCCGACAGCCGGAAGACGAGCGGGGCGACCTCCGAGATCGCCTGCCCGAGTCCGATCGAACCCTCCGGCCAGAGGTTGGCGGACCGGAAGATGGCGCCGGTCGAATCCACTTCGAGCATCTGCGCCGGCTGGAACTCATCCATCTCACCGTCAAAGCCCTCGGCTCCCGCGGCGTTAAGCTCTTCGAACCGTGCCATGATGCGCTCTTCCAGTTCCGCCTCGTTCTCCATCATCTTCCGCTGCCCGATCATGGTGCCTTGTTGGTAAAGTGACGGCAACAATTCGGCGGCTTTTCGCCCTGTTTCCGAGCGATTAAACGCGGTGAGGTCGCGCAATTCACTCTCGGTGAACGCATTCATGTAGACTTGCGCGTATTCGTCCACGATCCCCTCCCACGCCAGGTGCTTGGTGACAAAGTCCCGCAAGATGTCCTCGAACTGCGCCATCATAGGATTCTGCTCCAGCTGCGCCTGCAACATCAGCTCAATCGTATCCTCGATATTCTTCTCGGCGAGGCTTGATTCCAACAATTCGATGGCTGCCTGCTTATGGCTGGAGACCTCCGCCGCCGGCTGGGCATGGGCAGCCGTGGCGAAGGCCAGGCCGGCAAACAGGATAAGATGACGTGTTTTCATAGAATGGATCAGTAATGCTGAATTACTCTGTACTCACATCTTACGATACGCGCTGACTCGTTGCACGTTATGCGTTTCATCCTCAAACCGTGTCCCACAGCCAGATAACGTGTATCCGAGCACCAAAGGATTAACGAGAAAACGTGTAACGCGTAACGTCACCTCACAAGTCCCAACGCCGCATATGGTCGACAAACGCATGCGCGGTGAGGTCTGAATGGACGGGGGTGACGGATACAAAGCCGGCTTCGAGCGCAGCGATATCCGTATGATCGCCAGGCTCGAGGTTGATGAACTTGCCGGCGATCCAGTAGTAGGGTCGATCCGCCGGGTCGCGCCGTTCGACAAACGACTCCTCCCAGCGGGACTTCGCCTGCGTAGTGATCGCGATGCCCCGAATTTCGTCGTAAGGCAGATCCGGGACGTTCACGTTGAGCAGGATGCCCGGGGGCAACTTCTTTTCTAGCGTCGTTTGGACGATACGGCGCGCATACCGACCGGCCGGCTCAAAGTGACCGCCCGTCCACGCATTAAGCGAAAAGGCGATGGCATCCAGGCCGAGTACGGAGGCCTCGAGCGCCGCGCTCACGGTACCGGAATAGAGGATGTTTACCGCCGCGTTCGGTCCCTGGTTGATGCCGCTCACGACGAGGTCCGGCCGCCGGGGCAGGATATGATCGATGGCCATCTTGACACAATCCGCCGGCGTGCCCGTCACGGCAAAGGCCTCGATGGATTCCCCCTCGATGGTATAGTCGCGCCGGATGATCCGGACCGGTTGCCGGATCGTAATGGCGTGTGACACCCCACTCTGTTCCTCCCGCGGCGCCACCACGTACAACGTCCCGAGCCCCCGCATCGCGCCGGCCAACATCCGGATCCCGTGCGCATCGATCCCGTCGTCATTCGTGATCAGTATCAGCGGTCCCTCATTCATCTCACGTACCTGAATCCCATTAAACCTCTATCCCGAGCCCTAAACCAGACTAATAGCTTTCAGACGCATCCGGAAACTGCCGGCCCCGGACGTCATCCACATAGGCCCGAACCGCCCCGGTTACCACGCCGCCCAGCTCCGCGTAGCGACGGACAAAGCGCGGGTTGAAATCTGTGGACAGGCCGAGCATGTCGTGCATCACGAGCACCTGGCCGCTGCAGTGGGGCCCGGCGCCAATCCCTATCGTCGGAATCCGCAGCGACTCCGTCACTTCGGCGGCGAGACCGGCGGGGATTTTTTCAAGCACGATGGCGAAGCAACCGGCGTCCTGCAGGAGCAGGGCATCGTGGCGGAGCTTGTCCGCCTCCTCTTTGTCGCGTGCGCGCGCTTTATAGGTGCCAAACTGATAGATGCTCTGCGGCGTGAGGCCGAGGTGGCCCATGACGGGGATGCCGGCGTTGATGATCCGCCGAATGGTCGAGGCCACGGCCGCGCCGCCTTCGAGCTTGATGGCATGCCCGCCGGATTCTTTCATCACCCTGATGGCCGACTGGAGGGCGACTTTGGCGTTGCCCTGGTAGGAGCCGAACGGTAAGTCGACCACCACCAGCACGCGCTGGATGCCACGCACGACGCACTGGGCGTGGTAGATCATCTGGTCAAGCGTGATCGGGAGCGTGGTTTCGTGGCCGGCCATCACGTTGGAGGCCGAGTCTCCGACGAGCAGCACATCCACGCCGGCCTGATCCAGGATCCGGGCCGAGGTGAAGTCATAGGCCGTGAGCATCGCGATGGGAATGTTGTCGACGCGCATTTCCTGAAGCGTCTGCGTCGTTACCCGGCGCGATTGCAGGGCCTGATGGGATGCGGTCTCGGTGCTCATCGGCGGAAGGGCTGGGGCGGCGCGAGGCCGTCGTGGGTGATGTGAACGCGGCAATATACGGCCCCATCCTCGGGCTCCGATTCGCCATCAATGGAAAAAGGGCGCCAGCATCGATAGCCGGCGCCCTTTTCACCAGGAACGATACGTTCAGTTCGCTGCGTCAGCCGCGGTTTCGTCAACCTCGATCCCAAGCTTTTTGGCGACATCGATCGTGATATCCACCACCTTGTCTGGATTCGCATACAACAGAACCGGCTGGCCGCCGCCGACCTGGTAGCGCAGGACGAGGTCGAGCGACTTCTCCTTCGCCACGGCGTCAATGGCCGTCTGAACCTGCTCGAGTAGCGGCTTCATGAGCTCGGCTTCGAGCATCCCGATTTCCTGGTCCTTACGGCCGGCGGCCTCCTGAATTTCGGTCTGGCGCTTGGCGAGTTCGGTTTCTTTCTCGGTACGACGCTCGGCCGAAAGCAGCGACTGCTGCTTCTGGTACTTCTCGACCTCGGCCTGGAAGTCGGCCGCAAGCGACTGAAGGGCCTGCTGTCCACCCTCGTACTCGGCGCGGAGGCGATTCTGGACCTGGGTATAGGCCGGCATGTTGACGATGATCACCTCATGATCCGTATATCCTACCTTCAGCATCTGCGCTTGCGCCGCATGCTGCGGGCTTGTGGCAAGCGTAAAGGATACCAGGAGAAAGAGGGACGCTGAAAGAAACAAGCTACGCATTCTGAAACGGGGTTTGTTGGTGGTTTCGGATGGGGTCATGGGTGATAAACGGGTGTGGCGCCAGCCCTACCGACGGGCGCCCGGGGCTTCGAGATCGATGCCGAGTTCTTCCAGCACGCGATCGCTCACGTTGTGCTGCTCACGCGCGAACAGGAAGAGAAAATCGCCACTCTTATCGAAGATATAGTCAAAGCCATCCTCGGCCGCCACTTTCTCGATGGCTTCGAGCACGCGCTCCTGGAGTGGCCGCATCAGGTTGTCCTGCTGCGAGTATAACTCGCCATCCGGGCCGAAGTAGCGCATACGAAGACGCTCCATGTCCTGCTCGGCCTGCATGATCTCTTCCCGCTTCCGCTTCCGCTCTTCGTTCGTGTAGAGGAGCTCGCGCGCCTGGTATTCCCTGAACAACTCATCAACGGCCGTCTGGCTCGTTTCGAGCTCCTTTTCCCACTCCTGTGTCTGGCGATCGATGTTTTGCTGGATGGTCGCGAATTCGGGCACCTTGCTCAGGATGTAGTCAGAATCCACGTATCCAATACGTTGCTGGGCCGCCGCCGCCGGCGCCAGAACCGCTACCAGGGCGAAGAATACGACCAGAACCTGAAGGCGCGCCGGCAGGTGCGTGGAAGAGAGAGCCTGTTGGGATGCAGATAAAACGTGCATGCGGATGCGAAAATCGCGGGTTGCTGAAACTAGCCTGATTCGTTGAGTCGCAATTCAATCAATCGCTATTCATTGAATCCTTGCCCGATTGTGAACTGGAAGAGCCACTGACGGGTGCCATCGTGGTTCGTGCGCGAAAGGTTCGTCGGCTGGAACTCGTCGAAGCTATACCCATAGGCTAACTCCAGCATACCAAGAATCGGGAGGAAGAACCGCATACCTACGCCGGCGGAGCGGTAGAGTTCTGCGGGGTTATAGGCGTTGAAGTTGTTCCAGGTGTTCGCCCCATCCATGAACAGGTATGGCGCGGCCTGCAGCTGTTCGGACTGGATGGCCATCCACCGCAATTCCGAGGTGTACTTGTTCAAGATACGACCACCGACTGGCTCGTTGTTCACTCGGGGTCCGAGCGCACCGGAAGGATAACCGCGCATGTACACGATATCCGTCGCAAAAAAGAACCGGTTGAACGTGCCCTGGGTGTCAAACGGCGAACCGCCGACCACAAATCGCTGGAAGCGAACGTCTTCCCCCGTCAGCGAGCCCACATAGCCAAAGTCGCTCGATACGCTCAGGGTGAGCTTCGGCAGGATCGGTACGTGCCAGCTGTTCTGGAAGCGCCACTTGTGGTACTGGATGAAGTTGCCGACCGGCGGGGCGATTTCGAGCGAGAACCGGACGTTCGAACCGCGCGATGGGAAAAGTGGGTTGTCCGTCGAGTTACGCGAGATCACCTGCTGGAGCGACACTTCGCGGCTGATGCCCTGCGGCAGCGAGGTATAGAGGCTGTCGTTGTTCGTGTACTGGAACTGGATGCCGCTCAGGTAGCTGAACTTGTCATCCGGCCATTTGAGCCGCTTTTCGTAGAACACCCGCCCGGTACCGGTCGTGAGGGCGCCATTGGAGACAGAGAAGAAGGGGTTCTGTCCGATCCGCGAATACGACACCGAGAAGCCCACCGGTGTGGGTTTCCCACGGAACCACGGCTCGGTGTAACCAACCGAGTAGTTCTGGTAATACCGACCGTTGGTCTGAATGCCCAGGGAGAGCCGCTGACCGTCGCCGCTGGGAAGCGGCCGCCACGCGCCTTTCTTGAAGAAGTTCTGGGCGGAGAAGTTGTTGAACTCGAACCCGAGGCTGAGTACGAGCCCGAAGCTGCCCCAGGTACCAGAAAGCTGTAACTGGTCGCTTCCCGTCTCCTCGAGGGAATAGGTGAGATCGACCACTTTGTTCTGCTCGTCCACCGCGATGCCGGGCCCGCCGCCCAGGGATTCCTGGCTGAAGTAGTTGAGTTGCATGAGCCGGCGGATCGACTCCTGGATAGCGTCCCGGCTGAAGGTCTGCCCCGGAATCGTGTACAACTCCCGACGGATCACGTGGTCCTTCGTTTTGTCGTTGCCGGCGATCTCCACCTGCCCGAACTCGAAAATATCGCCCTCCGAAATATCAAAGCTTATATCGAGCGAATCCCCCTCGACAACGCGGATCGTGGGGTCGACCCGGAAGGTCATGTACCCCCGGTTCATATAGATGCTCGATACGTCCGAACTCTGCTTGTTCGCGTACAGGTTCTGCTCCAGCTTCTTGCTATTGTACGTATCGCCCTGGAGGATCCCCAGCGATTGCGACAATACGGCATCGGGATAAACAGTATTGCCTTCCCAGGCGATAGACCGTATGTGGTAGCGTGGCCCCTCGTGGAGATCGAGTTCGATGATCATTCCGGGCTTCCTGCCGTCCTCGAGCAGATAGACGGAATCGCGCATGACGCGGGCGTCGAAGTGCCCATTCTCGTTCATGAACGCGACCGCTTTCTGCAGGTCCTCATCGTATTTTTTGGGATCGAACTTGGACTTCTTCCAGAACCGCCACCACTTGTTCTCCTTGGTCTCAAGAGATTTCATCAACTTCCGGGTATCTACCTGCTCGACCCCGTTCAACCGGATGTCTTCCACCTCGACCACCGGGCCACGATTCACATTGAAAGTGAGGTCAACGGTGTTGTCCGGTTGCTCGATACGTTCCACCTCGACCTCGGTCGTTGGCCGGCCCTGGTCGCGATAATACTCTTTGATGACCTGCGTTGTACGCTCGATGTCTCCCTGGCGAAGCGGCGTGCGACTCAGAAGCGGCGCTTTTTCCTTCAGGTCGCTACGGTGGCTCTTCCGCACGCCGGCAAATGTGTACTCGCCGAGACGTGGGATCGAGGTAACCTTGATCGTCAGATACACCCCCTCCTCGGCCCTTCGAGATTCCAGGATCTTGACATCGCTGTACGTCCCCAAACGAAACACGGAGCGGATGGCTTCGCCCAGGCTCGGATCCATTGGAAGGGTGATGGTCTCGCCGACCTGCAATCCGCTCGTCTGAACGATGAACGCCGCAATATTCTCGCCCTCGACCCCTTCGACCTCGACGCCGGCGATTTTAACTTCCGCGGGGGCCTGAGCAAACAACTCGGCGCTGCCGGCCGGCAATCCTACGCCGGTATCCTGAGCAGCGGCGGGCAGGGCAAACAATACGAAGGTCAGTGAACAGAGAGCGAACGCGCCTCCTGGGGAAACTACATGCATGGTGGGCAAGAACCTGAACAAACTCATGAGGCGGGTCAAAAGGGTGGGGCTATTAGACTAGCGGTCTGCCGGCTTGGTTTCGAATCGTCCGGCCCGGATGTTGACCGTTGAACGCGTGTACCGTGTGGTTTATTGTTGAAGGCGGCACAGCGCGAAAGACGCGACGCGAGATCACGGTTTTACCCGGCCGAATCGCCTGTCACGCTGCTGGTAGCTGGCGATAGCTTCATACAATTGCCGTCGGCGGAAATCCGGCCAGTAGGCCTCGGTGAGGTACATTTCGGCGTAGGCGATCTGCCACAACAGGAAGTTGGATACACGCAGCTCTCCGCCCGTGCGAATCAATAAGTCGGGATCCGGATACGCGCCCGTGCTCAGATTTCGGCTAAACAGGGCATCATCGATGGCTTCGGGGTCCAGCTGGCCGTCTCGCGCCCGGCGGGCCAGCGCGCGCGCGGCATGCAGGATATCCCAGCGGCCGCTATAGGATAACGCCAGCGTGAGCACCATCCGGTAGTCGGCCGGATTCTCCGCGGCCGACTCCTCCAGCACATCCCGACAGGCCTCTGGCAAGGCATCGATGTCCCCGATCGCACGCAAGAGCACTTTGTTGTCAAGAAGGGTCTTGCGCTCCCGTCGGATCGTATGGATCAGCAGGGTCATCAACGCATCGACTTCATTCGGCGGACGGTTCCAGTTTTCCGTGCTGAAGGCGTAGAGGGTGAGGTACTCCACGCCGATCTGCGCACACGCTTCCGTCACGTCACGGACCGATTCCACCCCCTCGTAGTGCCCGGTAACACGCATCTTGCCCCGGCTCTTCGCCCACCGCCCATTACCATCCATTATGATCGCCACATGGCGAGGTATTGCTCCCTGCGCCTTGAGCGACGCCTGCTGGGCTGCATCGCTCGCGGGGATGCCTTCTACACCGGGGGATTGAACGTGCACGACGTCGTAACCGATTGGATAAGCTCCTGTTCTGCACTAAAAGCCCGGCTGCGGCCGGAGCCCGCTAGAAGACTGGACGGCGGACGCCGGCGCCAATCGACTCGCCGTCAGAGTCGCAGGATATCGTTAAATACGAGGAAAGTCATAAACACAAGCAGCAGGATCATCCCGATCTGTTGAAGCCACATACGGACTTTCAACGACGGCTCGCGTCGGGTGATGCCCTCATAAAGCAAAAACACGAGGTGACCGCCATCGAGCACAGGGATCGGGAGGATATTCATGATCGCCAGCGTGATCGAAAGTACCGCCACGATCCGCCAGAAATAAAACGCCCCAGCCTCGGCGGCCTGCCGGGTTACTTTGGCGACCATCACCGGCCCCCCAAGGTTCTCCCGCAGATCCTCGCGCCCCGAAAACACACGCTGCAGGCTAGTGACGATGGCACGGGCGTTGATCCAGGTCTCGCGCATACCGGCGTTGATGGCTCCGAACACACCAAATTTTTCGTACACGCGGCCGTAAGCGGTAGCGATCACATCGTAGGAGGGCGTAAACACGCCCAGTTTATACTTACCGTCGCCCTCATCAAGACGAGGAGCGATCCTGGCTTCGTAATACCGAAAGCCGTTCTCATGGCGTAGTAATGCCGTGGTAGCCGGCATCACCATGCTGGCATCGTACAGGGAATCGGGGCGCGACCATTGCAACAGCAGCGAGTCGCCCTTAGAGGACTGGAGCAGCTCCGTCATCTGGGCCCAGAAATTCACTTTCTCATTCCCCATGGCCAGCACGCGATCGTAGGGCTGAAGCCCCGCTTCAGCCGCAGACCACCCAGACGACACACCACCGATGATGGACGGCATGAACGTCACCCCGAAACCCTCATCGCCGGCACGACCCAGCTGCGTCATGATGTCATCGGGACCCTGAAACGTTAACTCCTGCCCGTCCCGAATCACCGTGATTGTCATCGGATCGGCGAGGATCGACTGAATCGCGTCAAGTTCATGAAAGCGTTCCAGCTTCTTGCCGCTCACGCTCACCACTCGGTCCCCGGTCCGCAACCCCATCGTATGCGCCAACGAGCCGGTAGCTACATGGACATGCTCCACGCGATCGGCCGGGATGTAGGGCTCGCCATAGAAGAACTTGAGCCCCGAAAAAATGACGGCCGCCAGAACGACATTAAAAAAGACGCCGGCCGTGATCACAATGATGCGCTGCCAGACGGGCTTCGACCGAAACTCCCACGGCTGCGGCTCCGAATTGATGAACTCGGTATCCATGCTCTCATCCACCATCCCGGCAATCTTCACATACCCGCCCAACGGCGTCGCCCCCAACACATATTCAGTCTCCCCAACTTTACGGCTGAAGATCTTCGGCGGGAAACCCACGGAAAATTTGTCCACGCGCATCTTGAACCATTTCGCGGTGAGGAAATGCCCCATCTCGTGAACAAACACGAGGATGGTGATGGCGATCAACACCCAGAAAATGGACGAAAGAATGCTGAATACAACTTCCATACTTCCTTCCGAAAAGGCGGAAAAAGGCTATTTGCGGGGCACAGCCGGACGATGGGCTACGGATACAGGACCGGCGAACGGGGTATTCAATAGGCGGGAGCGCCGTAGAGTTCCTCGATCCTCTGGCGAACCGCCCCGTCAATCGCCACCAGATCCTCGATCGAAGGCTCTGCCGGCGTGGCAAACGCGGCCAGCGCCCGCTCGATGGCGTTCGGGATATCGATGAAACGGAGACGATCCTGCAGAAACAGGGCGACGGCCGCCTCGTTGGCGGCGTTCAACACCGCCGGCGCCGCCCCTCCACGCCGCAGCGCCTCGTAGGCCAGGTCCAGACAGGGAAATTTTTGTCGGTCCGGCCGCTCGAAGTCGAGCCGGCCCGCCAGGCCCCAGTCGATGCGCGGATGCGGCGCCGGCCACCGATCCGGGTAACTCAGCGCATATTGTATGGGCACTTTCATGTCGGGTTGCCCCAGTTGCGCCTTCGTACTGCCATCGGCAAAGGTCACCATCGAATGCACGATCGACTGAGGATGCACCAGCACCTCGATTTGATCGGGGGGGAGCTGAAACAGCCAGTGCGCTTCGATCACCTCCAGCCCTTTGTTCATCATCGTGGCCGAGTCAATCGTGATCTTGCTCCCCATCGCCCAGTTCGGGTGTCGGAGTGCCTCCGCGCGCGTGATGTCAGGAAACGTCTCCCGCGGACGCGTTCGGAACGGGCCACCAGACGCCGTCAGCGTGATGGATTCCACGGCCCGGGCCGGCTCGCCCACGAGGCACTGGAAGATAGCGGAATGTTCGCTGTCTACCGGGACCATCCGCCCCCCCCTGGCCGCCAGCAGGGCATTGACCCGCGCCCCGGCCACCACGAGCGTTTCTTTGTTCGCCAGGGCAATGGTCCGGCCGGACTCGATGCCGGCGATCACGGATTCGAGCCCGGCAAACCCCACAATGGCCGCCATCACGACGTCTACCTCCGGCCAGCACGCCGCCTCCCGCAACCCGGTCCGTCCGTGCACAACGGTGATGCCCGTACCCGCGAGCCGCTGCCGCAAATCCCCGGCATGAGCGCTGTCGCCCACCGCCACACAGGCCGGCCGAAACTCAAGCGCCTGTTCGTACAGACGCTCTATATTCCGATTCGCAGCCAGGGCGACGATCTTGAACTTTTCCGGGAATAGCCGTACAACCTCTAGCGTTTGCGTACCGATCGAACCTGTCGCCCCGAGGACGGCGAGCCGTTGAACGGGCCCCGTATTTGCATCGGACCCTTGAGTTCCAGGTCGCGCGTTTGGACGATTCATGTTCCTCTAGATTATACCTGCAACCCACAGGGCGTGCGATCCCCGAACGATCAGGGCTATTAACCGGCGATGCCCCGAACTACCTACTGGATGCGAAGCCGCCGAAATGTACTGACTCTTATGCGAATGTGTACCCTCCGCGGGGTTTTCTTCGGCTGCTGGCTGGTCATTGCCGTTTCCGTTCAGGCCCAGGACATCGACAGCACGCTGGCCGCGCGGTTCCAACTCGCCGATTCGTACCTCCGCGCCGGCCAGTTCGACCGCGCGATCACGCTCCTCGAAGACCTGTACGCGGCAAGCCCATCAACCTATATCGTCTACGAAAAGCTGAAGGAGGCGTACGAAAACGTCAAACGATACGAAGACGCGATTCGACTCATCGACACCCGCATTGCGCTCGAACAACTGCCGGTGGTCCTGATCTCCCAGAAAGCCCGGCTCTATTACCTCATGGGCGACGAACCCCGCGCCCTCGCTACCTGGGACGAAGCCATCGCCCTGGAGCCGGGTAAACCCACCGTCTACCGCGTGGTGTATCAAACTCTCGTTGAAGTCCGCCTCTTCGAAAATGCGGTCGAGGTGCTGGAAAGGGGGCGGACGGTGCTGAACGACGCGTCCCTGTTTCGCATGGATCTGGCCTATTTGTATAACCTCACCGGCCGGCACGCGGATGCCATGGGCGAATACCTAGGGTTGATTGATGAAAGCGATCGGCAGCTCAGCTTTGTCCGCAGCCGGCTCGGGCGTTTTCTGGACCAGGAGGGCGTGCTCGAAGCCAGCCTGCCGGTTGTCGAGGAAGCTGTGAGAAAAACGCCGCTGAACCGGTCGTTCCGCGACCTCCTCGGGTGGCTCTACCTCGAAGCGGATCGCTTCGATGACGCGCTTACTACGTACCGCGCCATCGACCGGCTCGAACAGGAAAACGGGAATGTGCTGTTCGGCTTTGCCCAGCAAGCCGCCGACGCCGGCGCCTATGGCGTCGCCTCCCAGGCCTACCGCGAGGTGCTGCAACGTCACCCGGATTCCCCCGCCGCCGCCGACGCCC
>JBGSPJ010000641.1:0-2084 GCA_041738655.1 Rhodothermales bacterium
GCTCTTCCGATCTCGGCCCTGCCCGTTGTTCGGCAGCTGGGCGCGGACGGACAGGTGGCCGTCGGTGTCGAGCAGCGTGTCGCCGCTGGCGATGGGGGCGAAATAGCTGTAGTCGGTACGCCACGAGGAAAACAGGAAGCCGTCGTACCCAGGTGGCGTGTAGTACGTCGGGTACTGCTCGAGCGTGTAGCGTACGGGCTGGTTCTGCATCGCGGCGCCAAAGAGGTACCGCCCGGAGATGTCGGCCTCGAAGAAATCGCCGGCGATGTACGCCTCGGCCGAAGCGGTCACATCGATCGCGAAGGTAGCACGTCGAAAGGCATCCACCCGGAAGTAGTGCTCCGTGATGTAGGTGCGCGCGCTGTCGGCCAGGGTAGCCGTCACCCGGTAGGAGCCGAGCGTGGCGCTTTCCAGGCTCGTCCACGAGAAGTCGAAGGTACCCATCCCGCTCGGGAGGACGCGCTGCTGGAGGGCGACCTGCTCGTCCGGCCCGATGATCTCCAGAATCACACTATCGCGAAGCGGGGCCCAGTCGCCGTCGGTTTTCTGGCGGAAGATCCCCTTGAAGTGCGCCGTCTCGCCGGCGCGGTAGAGGCCGCGATCCGTGAACAGGACCCCCTCGCGGTTGACCGGCCGGGGGTTCCAATCCGAATAGAGGCCAAATCGATAAGGCTCCAGCCCGGTGTCGAACAGGCTGGAGGTAAACGCGAGGTCGCCGGCTTTTTCGACAAACGCGTACTGGGTCGGGACGGACCACTCGTCCGCCCGTGGGATGCCGAGTCCGTGCCAGCCGGGGCCGCTGGCCTTGCCCTCGGCGTCGGTGACGCCCTGCCAATAGACGGTGTTGTCGGCACCGCGGATGGTGACGGCCGCGCCGGCGACCGGGGCGGCGGTGGCCAGTTCGGTGACAAAAATGAGGTTCTGGTGCGGGCTGAACTTTCCGGTAATGCCCATCCGGGTGACCTGGGCCAGCGCTTTAAACGACGGCCGGTTTGTTGTCCCCGGCCCCAAGACTTGCACGCCGGCCACCCCGACTCCCCCCACGAGGGCTTCCGAGAGGTCGAATGGAAGCACGGCCGGCAGGTTGCGCGTCACGGTGACGGGCCGGCTTTTGGTCGCCGCGACTGCCGGCCGAGGACTCTGGCCTTCGGTTTCGTAGTAGTGCCAGTTGTCGAACGAGGCCAGACTGGGGATGATCTGGTCCTGCGAGAGCCGTTCGAGGCCATAGGTGACAGCGTCGACGTTGGTGACGTGCATGGGCAGGAACGGCTGCTCGTCGGCCTCGACGACCAGCAGACCCTCGGGGATGCGGGCGGAGGGGACATACGCTTTTGTCAGAAACTGATGCGCGCCGCGGACGAGTAGCTGGCCGTGGACATCGCGCAGGCTATCGACGCGGACGGTATACCGGGTCTCGGGCGCCCAGGTGACGGGCAGTCGGTGCTCGGTGGAAACGAAGCTGTCGCGGGACTCCACGCCGGCTGGCAGCGCCAGCGTCGGCTGGATGTCCAGCGCGCGGCGCACATCGCCGAAGCGGACTTCCGTCGTGAAGTGGAGCGTCACGCCCTGGGCGGGGTCCAGGTTGGTGGTGATCTCGTCGTAATACGCGTCCGGCTGGGTGGCCCGGGCAAAGGCGAGTTCGGGGTAGATGCTGAAGTCGATGCGTTCCGGCTGAACGCTGCCGAGGTGGCCGGCGGCTCCGGGCAGGCCGGCGTCGATCGAGATGTAATAATCGACCCCTTTTTCAAGTGGTCGGGCGGGGGTCAGGACCGCTGTGCTATCGCCGGCCATCCGAAAATCAACCGGCACTGTGGCATCGTCCGTTTGCCGGTGGAGGCTGAGGAAACGCGCGCTCCCGGTGGCGTCGATGGCCTGGTTGAAGGTCAGGAAGAGGCCGGCGGCGGGGTCGACGAAGCGCTGGTAGGGGGTGGGATTGGAGGTCAGGAGCTGGGGCCGCGGCGTCTCGAACGTCCACGAAAAAGGTTCGCTCATCCGCTCGCCGTCGAGGGCGAAGAGGCCGGCGGCGAGGGTCGCGGTAAACGCCGTGTTGAGCGGCAGGGGCCCGGCGGGCTGGAAGACGAGCG
>JBGSPJ010000601.1:0-1921 GCA_041738655.1 Rhodothermales bacterium
GGCTGGAGAGCGGGCAGGACCTCCGCAGCGCCGCGTTCGCGGAGCAGCCGGCGGGCTTGCGTGCGCGTCCATTCCTCGGGGAGGGCGAGGGCATCGAGCAGCTCGGCGACGGAGGCTTCCTTGAGACGGGGCGGATCGACCAGCGGGCGGTCCTTCGCTGTGATGCGCCAGATGCGGCCGTGGATGTGGTCGCGGCGGGAATCCCGGAAATCCACCTCCCCGTGCTGGATGATCGGGTTGTACCAGTCCGCCAGATAGATCGCGCCGTCGGGGCCGATGGTGACGTCTACCGGGCGGAAGGCGACGTTGTCGGTGGAGATGAGGTCGGGCCGCTGGGTGGACCGGTAGCGGCCCTCGGGGAGGTCTTCCACGGCGAACCGGTTGACGCGGTTGGCCCGGAAGTCGTTGGAGATCATGTGACCCTGGAGCGAGTCCGGCATATGCCGGCCGCTGACGATGGCCAGGCCGGCGTGTTTGGGCTGGCCCGGGTTCATGCCGGCGAGGATCCGCTCCGTCTGGTACGCCGCGACGAACGCGGCGCCGGGGAAGAGGTGGTTGATGCCCTCGTGGAAGGCGCCGTCGGTGGCGAAGGACTGCCCCCAGGCGTCGAACTCGTGTCCCCAGGGGTTGACGAAGCCGGTGGCCAACACGTCGAGTTCCTGCGTCTCCGTCCGATAGTGCCAGATGCCGCCCTGGCGGAGCCGGCGGACGCCCCAGGGGGTTTCGATGTGGCTGAAGATGTAGATCGACTGGTTGATGTACAACATCCCGTCCGGCGCCCACCGGAAGCTGTGGATGATGTGGTGGGTATCGTCCGCCCCGAACCCGCGCAGGACGACGCGCCGGTCTTCCCCGTACCCGTCGCCGTCCAGATCCCGGATGTGTAGGATTTCCGTCGAGTTCGCCACATACACCCCGCCATCGCCCACCGCTATGCCCGATGGCGTGAGCAGGCCGTCGGCGAACACCGTCGTCACGTCCGCCTGCCCATCCCTGTCCGTGTCTTCCAGGACGTAGATCTTGTCGTTGGGCGCCTGTCCCGGGAGCAGGTGCGGGTAGATATTGCTGCCCACCACCCACAGCCGGCCCTCTTCATCCCACGTCATCTGGATCGGCTTTTCGATCAAAGGATCGGCCGCAAAGAGGTTGATCTCGAACCCCTCCATGAGCTGAAGCGCTTCCATTTCCAGACGGGGGTCCGGGATGGGGATGTTGTCGAGGTTGTTCTGGGCAAACGCCGGTGCGGCGAGGAGGGCGAGCAGGCAGAGGGCGAGCAGGCGGGGCATGGGCGGGAAGGCAAAAGTGAAAAGGAAAAAGGAAAAAGTGAATAGTGAAAAGTGGATAGTGATCAGGCGAGAGATTGGACGCGTTTTTGGAGTTCGTCGAGGAGGGTCTGGCGGTCGGTCAGGTGGGCGAGGCTGTCGAAGGGAATGGGGTCCCCGATGACCACCCGGAGGGGCCGGCCGCGGTGGCGGCGAACTTCGTGGAGGATGAGGGCGAGGCGGATCGTGAGGCTGAACTGGCTGACGATCTGGAAGAGCCGGCTGTTGTGGCCGTGGAAAAAGATCGGCACCACCGTCGCCCGGCTTTCCTGGATGAGGCGTGCGGGGAATCGTTTCCAGACAAGCTCTTCCGCCGGCCCCCACCACCCTTTCGATGTGGCGATGCCGCCGCCGGGAAAAACGAGCACGGCCCCGCCGGCGGCGAGGGTCTGGAGCGCGGCCTGTTTGGTGGCGATGTTGATCCGGGTGGCCTCGCGGGTCTCGGCGAAATCGACCGGAAGTAAAAACGGATCGAGCATGGGATCGGTGCAGAGGGCCCGGTTGGTGAGAATCTGAAACCGAGACCGGACGCGCCGCCCCAGCTCGCAGAGGGCCAGGCCGTCGACGACGCCGAGCGGGTGGTTGGCGACGAGCACGAC
>JBGSPJ010000056.1:0-9779 GCA_041738655.1 Rhodothermales bacterium
TTGCAAACCCAAACCTACGCCTTCCGGCCCTCTCTTCTATGTTTTTGCGGTTTATGGGCCAGAAAAACCTGGCCACCAAACCACTGTTTATGTTGCAGTTACGTGGTTGTCAACCTGGAAAAGTGTCCAGTAGTGAGGGCATGCTCATTCATCAAGCGGCTTATTGATCACCATCAGGCGGTCTGGGCATTCGCCCGACATCCCCATGTGCCCTTCACCAATAACCAGGCAGAGCGCAACATCCGGATGGCCAAACTGAAGCAGAAAATCAGCGGAGGATTCCGGACACTGGCGGGCGCATCGATGTTCACCCGCATCTGGGGCTTCTGCTCGACGGCACGCAAGCAGGGCTTGTCGGTGTTCGGCGAACAGATGACCGATCACGGCAGTTAAGCACAAGGGCAGCAATGAAGCACGACACCCAACTCAGAGACCATCGCTGGTGCGTCGTAACGCGATCACAGCCATGTTGACTAATCGACGTATACGAAAGTGTGAGCCGAGTGCCGGCCAGTACTCCTTCGTATGAAGCGCGCAATATCGTTCGTGCGCACATTCTCCGCGATCGCGCATGGCTCACGGTACCCGGACCTCAAAAGGCGACTCTGCGCTGCTCTTTATCCCGGACATCAGCGGCTTCACCCGGTTTGTCGACGAGTCCGAGATCAGCCACAGCAAGCATATTGTCGCGGAGCTTCTCGAATTATTGATCGATGCAGACGCGCTGGGGCTATCTGTGTCCGAGGTCGAGGGGGATGCGATTCTGTTTTATCGGTATGGATCGGCCCCGACGCTCCGCGAGGTCATCCGACAGGCTGAACAAATGTTCATTGCCTTCCACCAGCACCTTCAAAAGTACGAGCGCGACCGGATGTGTTCGTGCGGCGCGTGTACGTCTACCGGGCGATTAACCCTGAAAATCATCGTCCATTTCGGGATGATCGAGTCGGTCAACGTCAAGTCCTTCCGGCGTCTTTTCGGACGGGAGTTGATCGTCGTGCATCGGTTGTTGAAGAATGACATAGGGTCGAGCGAGTACGTTCTGCTGACACACGATTTTCTGGTGCGTCAGCTGGACACTCCAGATTCGATCCGGGCTGAATTCGACTGGGTGAATCTGCAGCCTGGAGTGACCGTGTACGACATTGTCGGTCAGGTGGCCTATGGGTATTTCCTGTTAACCCCATTGCGTGCACATATCCCGCCACTGCCGGAGCGTGAGAGGCCGCGAATGTATGCCAATCGCCTGCCGATCGAACCCGTCCATGTCCATGCACCGCGCGCGTTTGCGTATACGTATTTGACCGATCTGACACGGCGGCATCGCTGGATGCATCGCGTACGGCGCGTCGAAATGGATCACCGTCTGATGCGTGTAGGAACGGCGCACCGCTGCTTCTTACCCGCCATGACGCTTGGTATTACCGTGAGCGACTCCACGCTCGGCGCCAATGAAGTGGAATATGTAGAGTCGATCGAACATATGCCGTTTGTGCCCCGAGCGAATGTGTTTGCTCGACTCACGTCGATCGGAGCGGATGCGGTTCGTTTTTCCGTCGAGGTGTCCTACGAGTTGTCGTGGTGGGGGCGATGGATGGGGCCATGGCTGCGCAGGGTGCTGATCGCACAGTTCACCTCGAATGCGCGGCTTTTTAAGCAAGAAGTGGAACGCTCGTTTCGGGAGCAAGGGGTAATTCAGTGGGAATAGACTACTGGTACATGTTTCCCGTGGCCATTCTGGTCGCCACCACGGCCATGGCATCCGGGATAGGCGGCGCCACATTTTTTGCACCGATCATGCTTCTGGGGCTTGGGCTTCCACCCGAGGTGGCCATTGGAACTGGCCTCATCACAGAGGTTTTTGGATTTACGAGCGGACTTTACGCCTACGCACGTAAACGATTGATCGATTATCGGCTGGGGATTCGATTGATAAGTGTGGCGGTGCCGGCGGCGATACTTGGTAGCTTTCTGGCGGGTTCGGTTGGCCCTGAAGTGTTAAAAACGATGCTGGGCATCGGGCTTCTTGGTATTGCCGCCGCTTTTCTTCGGTCGAATGGGCATCATCAAGTCGACCCGCGTCCTGTGTCGATTCGTGCGGACGGCGTGAGGCTGGCATCAGTAACAACAGCGGTGGGGGAAACGATCGAATATGACGTTTGCGACAGGCTGGTTGGGGGGATTGCGGCCGGTGTGGGTGGCCTATTTCTGGGCTTAATTTCGGCTGGCCTTGGCGAGCTGAATAGCTACTATTTGTTGCAGCAGTGTCGGATGCCAAGTCGCGTGGCGGTTGCTACGGGCGTATTTGTGGTCGCGATCACAGCCTTTTCGGCAGCCGGCGGGCACCTGTACCAGTTCGTGCATGCCGGCCCCGAGGTCATGGATACCGTATGGCGCATCGTGCGCTTCACCGTGCCTGGCGTCATCGTCGGCGCACAGCTGGGTTCATACGTTTCAACCCGAATCCCTCAGTCCGCGCTGGAACGCCTGTTGGGCGTGTTATTTACGCTAATCGGGTTGTTGATGCTCGGGCAGGTCATCTTCCTGTAGCACTGTCCTGAGATTAGGGATTGGTCGATACAGACGCGCGCGTGCTTGCTTCCAATAATGTCACGCCCCCTTCGCCAACTTCAATCGCGAAGGTGATCGAATCCGCAACGTGCAGCCCGCTGATGAGAGCGGTGTCCGGGACGGGGAAAAACATCGCCATGGCATCCATATACCCTTCGATCGGCTCGTGGTCGATGTTGATGTAGGTGCGAGAAGGCGTGATCGTTTTTACCACTCCCCGACCTCGGTAGGTTGTGCTGGCAATAGGCGATTGGGGAGCTGCTCCTGGATCATCCGCGTGAACGTGGGCCTGGCAACCGGAGCCGGCGGCGAGCAAGAATAGGGTGAGAGACAGGGAGAGCGGGCGTCGCGCGGATGCCGTATGCACGGCTGAGAGCGTCTGGCGAAGTGTGTTGAGTGGCATTGGAGTTACGATTTCGCGTTGTTTGAGCTACATGATGAACTGCCACGCCCCATTCATCTCAACCTCTACACGAAGCGGCATCAACACACCGGGCCCACGGACGATGCCGCGCACGCGAACGGGCTGGCCCATGTAGTCTGTCAGAATCTGTGGAACGGTGAGCAGGATCCAGGCCTGTTGGAGTGGCTGGTCGGGTGGCAGGACGGCCACGGGGAAACCCTTTAGTGTCATTTCCATGGCGCAGGACGGCGTGGCATGCGCCGACGGCTGTCCCGATTCGTCATAACAGCCTGTGTTGAGGAGAATTCCCTCTATGTGAAGCTCGGTGCCATTCGGGAATCGCGTCGTGTCAGGCGAAAGCTTCTCCGCCGGGTCGGCTGATGGCAACGGGCTATTATCGGAGGAACATGCAGCGAATGAAACGAGCAGAAGGGCTACGCCGGCTATCACGGCAAAATGAGTCGCGTGCATGAGTATTTCTGGTATAGATCAACCGCTCAACAAGTCGGAAGGGGCCGTACGCTCCGCCTTCCGGTCTTGCCGAGATGGGGATACATTACATCATGGTGGTGATCTTGACCTCCTTCCACGAGCGGCCGTCCTTTACCTCGATCTTGTCGGGCATGATGCCGCCACCAAACACTTTCTTGCCGGTGACGCGGGCTTCCTGGGCCATGTAGGCGGACAACTGAGTGGTGGGCGTAACCATGATGACCACGTCCCCATTTTTCTGCAGAAGGCCCGTTGGAATACCGGTCATTGAGCAGGCCGAGGCGCAGTTAGGCACCTCCATCATTTTGCCATCCGCACCGGGTAACATGTGGTTATTGCCCGAGTTCTTGTCGCTCATCCCATAACATTTGGTGTCGATGAACGTGCCCTCGAGCGTGACAACCTGAGGCGCATCGATGGTCGCGGTGAACGCGGCCAGACATAACGCGATGAAGGGTACGATTTTACGCATGTTTTTCTCCTGAAAGTGAATAGGGGACCATTGTATCGGATCTGCCGGAAAGCGCTTCCGAGTGTCTGACACGATAGGTGGGTTCTTTCAGCAGGAGAAATGTTACGGGCCGGGGATTGTTGGCGTCACTGAAGGGTTGGGAAACAGGGGGTTGAATGGCAGCATCCATGAAGATAAATATAACGTTTTGTACTTTTTATTTTGTGTAAATAACATGTTTTTTGCTGGTTGATTCGTTACTGATTGAATTAGATTATTTTAAGTAATCAAATCATGAGTGATGTTACTAAGGTGCCATGGCATTGTCATGCTGAGCCTCGCGAAGCATCTGTGAGAAACGCGATTCCGAGCGAATAACGGTATTGTTCGCATTTTGGACAGATCCCTCACTGCATGTGGGATGACATGTTCAAACTGAGCGCGTGACATCAGATCGTACCTTCGGAGATTAGTCGGACTCAAAGTGTCAGTGGCGCCTTGTCGTTGTTCAAGAGTGGTTCTGGAGCGCTGTGTCGGACATCTCGTAACAGCTCCTGATCCGTCATGTGCGTGACGTCGCTTCTCCTTTTGGATTTAAAGCGAAAGGAGTCTGCCAGAGAGTGCACAAAAAAACGGGTACCCTGAAACCTTATACCATAGTGTAGGGCGTCTCATGTAGAAAGAGGCTGCTCTACGGTGTCGGTCTTGTGCGCACGGGATGAAGCCTCCAAACGAAACCGGAAAAACCATGGCTATCTCACGGAAAATTGAAATCCTCAGCGCGGGCTGCCCGGTCTGCGCGGATGCCGTTCGGCAGATTCAAGATGCCGCTTGCCCGTCGTGTGAAATCGAGGTGCTGGACATACGCGATCCGACGGTTTCAGAACGAGCCGTGCTCCTAGGGGTACGCTCCGTGCCGGCGGTCGTCATCGACGGCGTACTTGCTGGCTGCTGTAGCGACCGCGGCGTGGATGTTGCCATGCTGCAAGCGGCGGGTCTCGGTAAAAACCTGTAACCGGGATATGCTATGACTATCGGCGAGGTCGCGGCACGATCGGACGTCAACATCCAGACGATCCGTTTCTATGAGCGTAAAGGACTTGTTTTGCCAGATGCCCGAAATGCGGCGGGCTACAGGCAGTACACGGATGTGGCCGTACGGCGCGTCCGGTTCATTAAACACGCCCAGGAAATCGGGTTTTCTCTGAAGGAAATCGGCGAACTCCTCTCGCTTCGGGTGGATGAGGAGACGACGTGCGCTGATGTGAGGGGAAAGGCGCAAGAGAAAATCGTGGCTGTTGAGCTTAAGATCCGGAACCTCCAGCACGTCAGAGAGGCCCTGCTGGGCCTGGTAGCACGTTGTGACGTAGATAGACCTGTGAGCGATTGCCCGATCCTGGAAGCATTGGACGAGGCAGATCTCGCACGCTAAAAGAGGAAGTAGACAAAAAAAGAAAGAACACAATGGATAAGCCAGACAAAAAGAACTGGGGCCCCGCGGCCGCGGTGGGCGCAGGCGTGGCGGCATCGGCCTGTTGCACGATTCCACTCCTCCTGGTGACGATGGGCGCGGGGGGCGCCTGGGTAAGCCACTTCGCCGCCTTTGAACCCTTCCGGCCACTGTTTATTGCGCTGGCCGTCGGTTTCCTGGGCTACGCCGGATATCGGGAATACCGTACCAGCACGGGCCCAGAATGCGATTGCGAGGTGACGATGCGGGACAATCTGCGCCGCACACTGCTTGTCGTAGGGCTGCTGGTGACTGCTGGGCTGATTGCTTCGCCCTGGATCATCGGCGGAGCCGCGGCCACGATATCCCAGCGGAGTGGCGCCGTCCTAACCGATGTGCATGTTCGACAGGTGAACCTGGAAGTGGAAGGTATGACGTGTGCTACCTGCAACATCACCGTGCAAAAAGCCCTCACCAACCTGGAAGGGGTGAAGGAGGCGACGGTTACGTTTGAGCCACCGATGGCCGTGGTAACCTACGATCCCGACTGGGTTTCGGTCGAAGAGTTAACCGAAGCCACCGCCAACGTGGGGTATCCGTCGAAACTAAAACCTGACCATGAAAAAGCTAACTGACAACAAGTTCGTGCTCTTTGGTGGCCTGGGGGCAGCCATTACGGCGCTTTGCTGCTTCACGCCGCTGCTGGTATGGGGTCTGACAGCGCTTGGGGCGGCCGCTCTCGTCGCGTATCTCGATGTCGTCCTGATCCCGCTGCTGCTGGTGTGTGTGGGCGCGATGTTGATCGGGCTGCACCAGTACCGAAAGAACCAGTAACAACGTCCTCGCAAAACAAAAAGAGGACGTAGAACCCCGTGAAAGGAGGCCTTTCAACGGGTCTTATTGTTCATCCTTTAACGCCAAACGCCAATGCTTCCTACCCGCTTACACCTCCGCCTGATGGGCCTCCTGGTTATTCCACTTGCGATGACCGCATCTACGGCTCCGGAGACGCACAAAAAAGCCGAGTATGCCATCCAGGGAGTTTTTTGCAGCGGCTGCATAGGCGCTCTGACGGAAGCCGCACGGCAGCTCGAAGGGGTAGGAGAGGTTACCGTCGATGTCGAGGCGCGTCTGGTCTACGTCACGTTCGATGAGGAGAAGGTGAGTGCCGAGGAGATTATGAAGCACATCAATACTGAGACCACATTCAATCTCGCGCTTAATGAAGCAAAGTCCGTGGAGACCACCTCAGGCAGTGGTACCGATGGAGTACCGTGTTGCTAGGCCGCATCAATCCTTTTTTGTGATACCATGAATACAATGGAAGAGCGCGTAGAAATTGAAATCGGGGGTATGACGTGCACGGGGTGCGCCCGCCACGTCATTCAGGCTCTCAAGGCTGTCGATGGCGTGACGGACGCCCGTGTTGCCGATTGGAAAGCGGGCCGGGCGACCCTCACCGGCGAGGGCGTCGATCGGGAGAAGATACTAGAGGCGGTAGCGGCTACCGGGAAATACCGCGTCACGGGATGGCATGGCAATGAAGAAGCTAAACCGCCCGCGCGTGTCAATCTGCCGGACAACGGGCTGAGGTGTTACGACCTGGTCGTCATCGGCGGCGGCTCGGCCGCGTTTGCGGCGGCGCTCAAGACGAGTGAGCTGGGCGGCCGCGCGGCGATCATAAACGAGGGGCTTCCGATTGGCGGGACGTGTGTGAATGTCGGCTGCGTGCCCAGCAAGACCATGATCCGCGCGGGAGAAGTCAACCACCGGGCGTCCCATCATCGATTCAAGGGTATTTCTTTCAAAAGCGAGGGGGTCGATTTTGGCCAAATAACGGCCCAGACACAGGCACTGGTCGCGGATCTTCGCCAGCAAAAATATCTTGACGTCGTCAGCAGCGATCCGAACATAACGATCATCAACGGGCGCGGCCGTATCGTGGCGGAACATCGTGTTGAGGTGAACGGAGAGAGGATCGATGCGAATAACATCCTGATCGCGACAGGAGCCTCTACATTCGTTCCTGCTATCGAAGGCCTCGAAGAAACCGGATATATAACGAACGAAACGGCCTATGCGCTGAGCGAGCGTCCCAAGCACCTGATCGTGCTTGGCGGTAGTTTTATCGCACTCGAAAATGCCCAAATGTTTGCACGCCTCGGGTCGAAGGTCACAGTGCTGCAGCGCTCCGCACAGGTTCTAACCGGGGAGGCTGGCGACCTGGCGAATGCGCTGGTTGGATACCTTGAGGACGAAGGAATCGAGATAAAAACGGGCGTAACGATAAAATCGGTACACCGCGAAGGGAACGTCGTCGTCGTTGTCGCCATGGTCGACGGCGAGCTCAAGACCATTCGAGGGAGTCACATTTTTGTGGCCACGGGCAGGAGAGGGAATACCGCCGGATTGGGCCTGGAAGCCTTCGGTATCGAAGCGGATTCGCGGGGATACCTCGCCGTTGACGAATCCCTGCGGACGACACGGCCGCATATCTTCGGCGCAGGGGATGTTCTCGGTGAAAATCAGTTTGTCTATACAGCGGCGTATGAAGGCAATCTGGCGGCAGAGAATGCGTTCAGGGCCTTTCATTTGAAACGAGATTACAACGTATTGCCCTGGGTGGTGTTCACCGATCCGCAGGTAGCCGGCGTAGGGCTCGATGAACGGCAGGCCGAGGCGGCGGGCATCGAATACGACGTGTCAACAATACGTATGGAACACGTGCCCAGAGCGATAGCGGCGCGCGACACGCGGGGGTTCATAAAGCTACTCCGCGACGCGAACAGCGATCAACTGATCGGGGCTCGCATTCTTGCGCCGGAGGGGTCTGAACTTCTGATGGAAGCCGCCCTCGCCATCAAGTATGGCATACCGGTCGCGGAGCTGATCGCGATGTTTCATCCCTATCTCACGTTATCCGAAGGCATCAAACTGGCCGCGATTGCCTTTGATAAAGACGTATCCAGGCTGAGCTGCTGTACGGTGTAACTGATCCAGTAGCGCAAGACCACGAGCGTGTGCGCAACGAAACCACACGGCTCGAAGCCCGCGAAAAGGAATACAGCCACCAGCAGAGGAGGGGTCAAGGAAAGAGGAGCCTCCTTCAGGTTGACGCAGAAGATTCCGCCTGGGCCAGTTGCGTGATAAGCCCCACGGCCGCACGCAGATACTGGGCGATGTCAACGTGTTTCGGGTCGATCATCGCTTGAACGGCGCACCCCTTGATAAAGTTGACACTCACGGCGGCTAGTCCCTCCGGCGTCACCTGTGTATTCCGACTTTAATCGGTTCTTGGCCGCTTTTGGTGATGCTGGTTGGTAGATTCTGAGGATCTGTCATCGTTCCCTCATCCCCGGAGTCCGATGAAGCTGATCCACCACCTTCTCCCGCCGAGCGCGCCTGTTCGACTCAAGTCATGCCATGTTGATGCCGTTCGCCATGAGTTCGTAGTTTCTCTCGCGAGCATACAACGCGGCGTCCGTTGTCCTTCATGCCAGAGAATCGCCAAGCGCATTCACAGCCGATACGAACGAACCGTCTCCGATCAACCGTGGGCGGATTGGACCGTCCGGCTCAAGCTGCTCGTCCGCAAGTTCTTTTGTATGAACACGGCCTGCGAGCGAGGCATATTTTGTGAACGCGTGCCAGCGATTGCAGAACATCGAGCTCGGTCCACGCCCCGATTACGTGAGCAACTACGGCATATCGCGCTCTGCGCCGGCGCATCACCCGGTGCCCGACTCGCTCATAAGCTTGATAGGGCTGTAAGTCGCAATACACTGCTGCGACTCGTCCGCACTGCTCCACCGAAGACGGCTCCTGCTCCTCGTGTTGTGGGCGTAGACGACTGGGCTATTCGCAAAGGGCAGACCTACGGATCCATCCTCGTCGATTTGGAGCGACGTCAGATTCTGGAACTACTGCCTGATCGAGAAGCAAACACCCTATCGCAATGGCTTCAATCGCATCCTGGCACCGAGATCATCTGTCGCGATAGAGCGGGGGCATATGGGGACGGTGCTTCTCGCGGGGAGCCTTCCGCTATCCAGGTTGCCGATCGATTCCATCTCATCCGCAATCTCGGTGGGATGCTCCAGCGCGTTTTCGATGAGCACCGTTGCGATATGCACAGCACGAGTAATTCCGCAACCGAACCGGCCTATGTAGTGGATCCATCGCTCGGATCAGAAAACCAGGAAGGTCTACAACCGATGGAATCAGTGGTCGAACTACCCGAAAGGGATCGCCCGCTTCGCGAACACACCCGCCTGTAAGCGCCGGTTGTAAATTGCCGGAAAACGCCGACTGAAAATGTCCGGGTTTCTGATCGCGGCCGGACGCCTTCGCATGGGGTGGAGACAGTCCGGTCAAACTGTGAACTTGGGGGTCCCACTGACAGATCGGTGACC
>JBGSPJ010000099.1:0-8054 GCA_041738655.1 Rhodothermales bacterium
GAGCCGTGCGTGCCGCGAGGCCAGATCCTCGGCGAGCGTCCGCAGCGAGGCCAACCGGGCATCGGCCGCGAGGGCCCCGAAGTAGGCCGTGTTCACCTGGTCGCGCACGCGGTAGAGATCTACCGCTACCTCCTGATGCAAGGCATCCCGCTGGAGGCGTTCGAGGGCCTGCTGGCGCCGGACGACGCCGCCGTCATAAATCAGCTGATCCACATTCAGCGAGATCCTGTACTGGTCGTGGCTGATGTCGGGCCCCGCGACACCGGGCAGGGTGATGGGGAATGAGGGGAGGGCGGACTGGTAGGTGGCCTGGCTCTGGAGCGTGAGGTTCGGCAGGAAGCGGGCGTCCAGATTCTCGAGCCGCAGCGCAGCGATGTCGTCGTGGAGCGCCAGTTCCTGCCGGCGCGGGTGGTGCGCCTCGGCGAGGCGGTAACAAGCCGCGAGGGACAGCGTGTCCGCCGAGGCGAAGGACCACAGAGTGAGGAGGAGAGCGATCATGGCTGGAGGGCGTCGAGGAAGAAGCGGGCGACCACGTCTTTGCGCTGCTGGAGGAAGTCGAGGTAGGCATCGTCGGCCATGCCCGTCAGCGTCTGAACCATCGGGCGGGCGACAAACGGGAAGACGCAGAGCGCCATGAGGTTGGCGACGAAGTGCGCCGGCGCGATGGGGCGAATCTGGCCGGCGGCGACGGCTTCGTCGATCTGGGCGGAGAGGACGGCGAAGAGACCCTGCGTCTGCCCGCCGATGAACTGGCGGAGCCGATCGGGATTCCGACGCAGTTCCTCGACCACAAACCCGGGGATATGGGGATTGGCGAGCACCTGGTCGATGTACAGATGGACAAACCGCTCGACTTTTTCGCGGAGCGGTGCCGGGCTCCCCAGCACGTCCAGCACCGGGACCATCACATGCCGGGCCGCCCGGCTGAAGACCGCCTCGAAGAGCCGGTCCTTCGTTCGGTAATAATAATGGAGCAGCGACTGGTTGAGCCCCGCGCGCCGCGCGATTTCCTGCATCCGGGCGCCGGTGAACCCCTTCTCGTGGAATTCGGCCGTCGCCGCCGCGAGCACCTTCGCTTCTGTTTCCTGAGGATTTTCCATCGTTCTCACCCTGTTGCCCGAGGATACTACGGGAGTTGATTAAAAGATTCAACTGTTTAGTTAAACTTTTTGACCGGTGCTAAAGATGGATCAAGCCTCACCGTTGTGTCATCCGTTTGCTCCTCCCCATTCCGTCAACGCTTCGCGCCGACGGAATTTGCCCCTCCTCGATCCGAGGAGGGGCCTGATCATCAGACGCCTGTGTAATCAATGAAAACTATCCAGTGTTTAGAGCCTGCGACCTTGAACCTGAAACCTTGAACCTGCAACCCTTTCCCGGTAGCACTCCCTTACGGATTGAGCCAAAGACGCACCCGTGTTGATCTGAACCGGTTTCACCCGGGCCTGGGGGGCATTGTATCATAGGGCCGTTCGGGGCGGCGCATGCACGTTGCCCGACGATCAAATCTACACGACCGGTCCCCTTTTTTACGGAGGCCCAACCGCCTGCAAGGATCTTACGATGCAAGGAACAGCGACTCCGAGCCCCGACCTGTTGCGCGGTACTACCCCTGCACCGTCACCCCATCGATTGTTCGCCCTCGAGCCGGCGCATGCCGGCCGTGGCGGGTTGAGGGTACTTCTGTCGCAGGAATATCCAACCGGTCTAATCAGGACGCCTCGGCGCGCCGATACTCCAGAGACCTTCAGCTAGCCTGTATAATTTTGTGATGAATCGTCACAATGGATCGATAGATGCGGCCGTTGACGTGGCCGCGAAACAACCCATGAATGTTCGAGCGGAGCAGGGCGTGCGCAAGCAGACGCCGGCGACCCACCAACGGATGATCGACTGGTTGATCGGGACTCCGGTCCGGAACACCGATCCCTCCCAGAAGCGGTTCGGGTCGTTCAACCATGGCGTCCTCGAAAAAACGGGCCGCGTTCCGGGCCAGTACACAGAGATAACGGGATACGGCGTGAGCGTGCTCGCGCACCTGTACCGGTGGACCGGCGAGCCGCGGTATCTGGACGCCGCCCGCGAGGCGGCTCAGTTCCTGATGCGGATTCAGCTCGATTCGGGCGCTTATCCGCACTGCCCGGATCCCGAGGGGTCGTGCGCCGAGGGCGAGCAGTACACGTTCGACACGTCGATGTGCACGATGGGGATGATGGACCTGTACCGGGCGGACCCCAACGAGGCCTATCTGGACAGCGCGCGCCGCGCCGGCAAGTGGCTGCTCTCCATGCAGCGGCCGGATGGCGCGTTTCTTGCCAAGTTTATTCCGAAGACGGGGGCGGCGAACACCGGCAATTTCTTTGGCGACGGCAGCTGCATCCATGTTAAGAATGCGATGCCGCTGCTGAAGATCGCCGACGTGACCGGCGAGCAGGAGTTCATCGAGGCCGCGCGGCGGGTGTGTGACTACACGCTCGGCTTGCAGGCATCCGATGGCCTGTTCTGGGCGATGCCATCGCGGGATTTTGTGTTCACGCACGCCCACTGTTACGCCTGCGAGGGCTTCCTGTCGGCCGGCGCCTATACCGGCGACGACCGTTACACCCAGGCCGCGCTCAAGGGCATTCGCTGGCTGCAGCAGTCGCAAAACGGTGACGGCTCCGTCTACCAGGTCTACGCCGACCGCCGGGGCATGAAGCACCAGGTGCGCCGCGCTGTCGATGCCTTCAAGGCGGCCGACGCGACGTCGCAGACGGCGCGACTCACGTACCTGGCCGGCGCCGGTTTCGAGGCCAATCACCGCCGTGCGATCTCCTTCATCGAATCCCAGATGTGGAGCCCGTCGGGCGGCCTGTACTACACGAAGGGGCGGTTCCGGACGAACAAGATGATGTTCGCCTGGCCGGCCATGTTTGCCATCGAGGCCTTCGAATTTCCCCGCAACGAGGTGTCCGCGAAGGATCTTTTTTAGGGCGATATGGAGCAGAAACGCATCAAAGTTCTCGTGATGTTCGGCACGCGACCGGAGGCCATCAAGATGGCCCCGTTGATACCCGAACTCGCCCGTTATCCCCATATTTTCGAACCAATCGTCGTCTCCACCGGCCAGCATCGCGAGATGCTCGCCCAGGTGCTGGCGCTGTTTGAGATCACGCCGCATCACGACCTGGACGTGATGGTGCCGAACCAGACCCTCGCCGGCCTGACCTCGCGCCTCATCCAGAAGCTCGACGCCCTGTTCACCGAGGTGAAGCCGGATGTCGTGCTGGTACATGGCGACACGACGACCGCGCTCGCCGGCGGCCTCGCGGCCTATTACCACCAGATCCCGATCGGGCACGTCGAAGCCGGCCTGCGGACGTACGACAAGTACTCGCCGTTCCCGGAAGAGATGAACCGGCACCTGGTGGATACCCTGGCCACGTTCCACTTCGCGCCGACCCAGACGTCGGCCGACCACCTGCACAGCGAGGGCGTGCCCGATGCGTACATCCGCATTACCGGCAACACCGTGATCGACGCGCTGCAGACGGTCGTCAAAAAGCCCTGCAAACTGCCGATTGAACTGGACTGGGCGAACCGCCGCATGATCCTCGTGACGGCGCACCGGCGCGAGAGCTTCGGCGAGCCGCTGGAGAACATCTGCCAGGCGCTGCGCAATATCACCGAGAAGTACCCGGACGTCGAGATCGTCTACCCCGTCCACTACAACCCCAACGTGCGGCGCACCGTCTACGCGAAGCTGGAGGGCGTTCCCAGGATCCACCTGATCGACCCGCTCGATTACCTGGAGTTCTCCCACATGATGGCGAAGAGTTACCTGATCCTGACCGATTCGGGCGGGATTCAGGAGGAGGCGCCGGCGCTCGGCGTGCCCGTGCTGGTCATGCGCGACGTCACCGAGCGCCCCGAAGCCGTAGAAGCCGGCACCGTTCGCATCGTCGGCACCGATACGGCGACCATCGAGGCGCATGTCGCCGACCTGATGCGGCCGGCCGCCCACCGCGCCATGTCCCAGGCCATCAACCCTTACGGCGACGGGCTCGCGTCGAGCCGGATTGTTTCCATACTTAAAGAGGCTTTTGCTCATGAACCTGCTCTGGATCCCACACAGCCCGTCTGAGCCTGGTGCACATCGCCGCGATCAATACTTTATCCGCATCCTCCGGGAGCGCCACAAGATCTACACGCTGACCTGGCAGACCTGGAAAAGCGGGGACCGCTTCAAGGCCGTCATAGCCGGCCTGCGGTTCTACCCGCTGACCATCGACGGACTGGACGCGTTCCACGTACGCCGCATCCCAGACTTTCTCCGTCCCTTCCGGAAGCACTACAAAAATGTCGGCATCAACCAGCACTTCTTCCACCAGGATATCCGGCGGATCGTGCGGGAATGCAACATCGACATGGTGATCGCCGGCCCGACCAGCTTCATGACGGGCTACCCGCCGTTTGATCTGGACGTGCCGCTGGTGTTCGATTACCTGGATTGCGCGGACTGGGAGGCCAAGCCGGACCACCCCGAGAAAGTGTACATGCGGGAGTCCGACGCCATCCTCTGCGTCTCCAGCATCGCCAAGGAGCGCGCCGAGCAGTTCAACAAGCCGAGCCTGTACCTCCCGAACGGCGCCGACATCCAGCGGATGCGGTCCGCCAAGGGCGACGCCGTGCGCAAGAAATACGGGCTCGAAAACGCCAACGTGGTGAGCCTGATCGGTCTGACGTGCAGCCCGAGGCTGTACTTCCTCGAGTCGGTGCTGCACGCCAAAAAGAAAATGCCGAACCTGAAGTGCCTGCTCGTGGGGCACTCGCCGGCCATCGAAGCCGCGCTCGCGAAGATCCCGAACGCGGCGGACACCTTCATCTTCACCGGCCCCGTGCCGTACGCCGAGATCGCCTCGTACTTCGCGGCGACGGACGTGGGGATGTACCCGGTGGACGAAGCCGTCTACTACAGCGCGGCGTCGCCGATCAAGATCTTCGAATACACGGCGGCCGGCAAACCCGTGGTGGTGCCCCGGATCACCGAGGCGGAACGGCTCGGCTTCAGCAACCTCGTCTTTGCGGCGCCGGAAGCGGAAGCGTATGGCGACGGCATTGTCCGCGCCTTCAGCCACCCCCCCTCAAATGTCCCCCAGATCGACAACTTCGACTGGAATTATCTGGCCGACCAGCTGGACCAGTTCCTCCACGAGCTGGTCGGTGAGCCGACTCATGCGCAGACCGCGCCGGCGGTGCCGGCGTGACCTTCATCCCCATCTTCCAACTTGTATGAAAGCGAGCGATGTGATCGCCGAACCCGCGAACCACGACATCCTGCGGGCCGCCGTGGACCCGAACAACCCGTTCCCCCTCCGCGCCTTCTTCGGGCATCATAAATGCGCCTCCGGCTGGATCGACAACATCCTCCGGGAATTCTGCCTCCACATGGGGCTGAAGTTCAAGATTGTCCACCAGCCGTATTCCTTCGAGAAGTACGGCATGTTGGGCAAACTGGTCGACGCCGAAAAAATCCAGTTCCTCGCCTACATTAATACGACGACGAAGTACACACCCGACCTCAAGGTCTACCGCGGCTTCCACGTCGTTCGCGACCCGCGCGACATCGTCGTTTCCGCTTACTTCTCGCATCTCAAGAGCCTCAATGCTCCCACGTGGGACGAACTCAATGTACTCCGCGACAAACTGAGCGGGCTGAACAAGGAAGAGGGGCTCTCCTTCGAACTCGAATACCTCGGGCAGCAGTTCAAGGAGATGTCCGAATGGAACTACAACCAGGAGCACATCCTCGAAGTGCGGATGGAGGACCTGAGCGCCGAGCCGTTCAACGTCTTCCGTAAGATCCTGGAGTTCATGGAGATGTTCGACTACGAGACCCGCACCGGCCTCGCAAAGAGCGCCCACGCATTGCGCCTCAGCATGAACCGGCTGAACTACAAAGGCCGGCGCCACATGCCCGGCAACCTGCCCATGTTCCCGGTGCCCAAGCGCCCCGTCTACACCCTGCCTCAGGAGGCGTTGGAGTCGATCGCCGACCGGCTCAGCTTCGCGAAGCTGGCCGGCGGACGAACGAAAGGCGAGGAAAACGTGAACAGCCACTACCGAAAGGGTGTCCACGGCGACTGGAAGAACCACTTCACCGCCGAACATACGGCCTACTTCAAAGCCCACTACAACGACCTGCTCGTCCGACTCGGTTACGAGGAAGGAGACGACTGGTAGGATGGTTCTAGGTTCGAGGGCTAAGGTTTAAGGGCGTTCTGTACATCTATTCGAGAATCCAGCCCTTCGCAGCGATGCGGAGGGCTTTTTTCGTTTTTTTACCCTCTCGGTGAGCCCGTTTGTCCGTAAACGGTGCGTTAAGGATAAAGGTCAATAACGTTCAACCTTCAACGCCCAAACGTTCAACCCCGAAATTCCGGTTTTTAGCGTACCATTACCTACGACTCCGTTTACCGACCCACAGCCCACGATCCCATGCGTAGCGTCGACCCCACCCTCGAACGCGAGGCGCTCGAGCGTTTCCGTGAACTGCATCCCGACTTCCAGGCCATCCGCCAGATCGCCCAGATCACCGAAGACGCTTTCGTCGCCAGGTTCGCCGAGACCGCCTTCGGGTGTGATCCCCTGCTGGCGCGCCGCGTGCATCAAATGGCCGTGGCCATCCAGGAACGCGCCACGCTCATCTGGGCGAACCTGAAGGAGGCCGCCTCGCCCCATCTCCGGCAGACCCTCTTCAACAACATCCCGCCGGCGTTCCTCCAACACCTCCAGGAGATCCCGGACTACCAGCGGCTCTTCGGCAGCCTGGACTTTCTGGCGTGTGATCACGCGGAGTCGGTCTTTTCGCCGGCGGCCTACTTCGTCGACCTCCTGCGCTTTGTCGACACCCACATCAACGGACACCCGGACAACGCCATCCCGACGGCGCTGACGCTCCACAACCGCCGGCCGGACCTGGCCGCCATCGCCCTGGACGCGGGAAATACGACCGGCGAGATCGCCTACATCGACCTCGTCATCGAGGCCCTCGAAGCGCTCGTCCGCACCCGCGACAACCCGGACGCCTACGCCGTACTCCTCGACGCCGGCTACCCGTTTAATCTCCCCTTCAACCTCCCGCTGGAGGAGATCCGGGCGTATCTGGGGAAGATAAAAACCAGCCTCGCGGAGATCTACGATACCTTCGCCCGCCCCGACGACGACCCCGCGCGATCGACCCGCGAAGCCCTCGCCCTCTCGCCCGAAGAGTACGCCCTGCTCTCCGAGGCCAACGCCGACCCCGCCGCCCTCGACACCCGCTACGGTGGGCCGGCCGACCTCGCGAATGTCGCCGTATTTCTCCGCCGCACCGGCCTCACCCGCGACGAACTCAACGCGCTCGTCTACCAGAACCTGGACGCACACGCCGTCAACGCCGGCCTCACCCGGCTCTTCTTCATCAACCGGGTGGACGACGACCTGGGGCACCTGACCATCGAACAGGACCCCGCGCGGCCGCTCGACCCGTCCTACGGCACCGAGCGGCTCGTCAACCTGAGCTTGCTCAAGCTGGACCGCCTCTACCGGTTCGTCAAGCTCGCGCGCACGCTCGGCTGGTCGTTCGCCGACCTAGACAGCGCCCTCCGCGCCTTTGCGCCGGCGTACCAGCCCGAGCCGTCGCTTGCCTTCGAGGGTGTGAACGACTTCGTGACCTGCGCCGCCGCCCCGACCGACCTCGTCGGAACGACCTTCACCATCGAGGCGTGGGTCAACCCCGCGCACGCCGGCATCCACCCGATCCTGGCCAAAGGTGTCGCCGCCCGGCAGGACGAACACGCCATCCAGTTTATCCTCTGGATCGACGACGACGGACGGCTCGCCCTGTTCGACCGGCCGCTCCTCGCCGCCGGCGACGCCGCGCTTCAAGGCAAAACCAGCGAGGCGCTCCGGGCGGCCCGGGAAGCCCTGGGGTACATCCGCACCCGCCAGGCGCTGCCCTACGGTGGCTACTCCCACGTGGCTGTCTCCGTCCACGCCGGCGTGGCGACGTTTGTGATCGACGGCGTCGAGAC
>JBGSPJ010000141.1:0-3180 GCA_041738655.1 Rhodothermales bacterium
GGCCGGCGTCGGCGAGGTACGTGGCCGACCGCGCGAACACGCTGATGTCCCCGCCCCAGCCCATCCGCTCGTTGCGCGCCGGCGTGTCCGTCGGGATCGACAGGAAGTTGCCGCGCATCGACCAGACGATGTTCTCCCAGAGCCGGTTTACTTTCGGGTTGGAGGTTTCGTAGGACGACGCGACGGCGTCGATCGAGCTGATCACGAGCCCACGCACGCCTGCCAGCGGCAGGGCGCGGTCGATGCCGGTGATTTCGAGATACCGGTACCCGTGGAACGTGGCCCGCGGCCGGATCGTCTCGTCGCCGCCACGGAGGGTATGGAGGTCCTGCGTGAGGGCGGCGCGGATGTTTTCGAGCATGATCATCCCCACCTGGTCGCCGTGTTCGGGGAGGTCGGGATACAACACCTCGGCGTAACGCAGGGTGATCGTCTGGCCGGCGGTCCCCCCCCGGATGTCGATTTCGGGTACACCGAACATGTTCTGGCCCATGTCATACACAAAGACACCCGGGCGCACTTCGCGGACACTCTCGGCGGTGCGGGTGAGGATGACCGAGGCGTTCCGTCCCAACTGACCCACCAGCGCGAGGCCGTCGTAGGGCAGTTGGTCGTAGCTCGTGCCTTCGAGCGGCACCTCGACGGCTGGCTTCCAGCCCGCGCCGGCGAAGCCGGGACGGTCCCAGCCGGCGATGGCCGCCTCGCGGGTGGCGTCGTAGACTTCTCCCTGGAAAAAGCTGCTGTACCGGAGCGGCCCGTCGTTGTAATACGACCAGGTCTCGGGGCGGGAATTTACCACATCCTGCGTCCCATCCTCGTAGGTGACGACCAGCCGCGCAAGGAGCGACTGCCGATCCCCGAAGAAATTCCAGTTCTGGCCGCTGAAGGTGATGTTGCCGCTCCACCAGCCCTCGGCCAGCATCGCGCCCAGCGCGTTTCGGCCGGCGGCGATCTGGCGGGTGACGTCGTACGTCTGGTACATGTGGGTGACGTTGTACTGCGTCAGCCCCGGGTTGAAGTAATCGCCGCTGACGCGTTCGCCGTTCAGGAAGACCTCGTAGATGCCGCGCGCCGTGACGTAGAGCCGGGCGCTGGCGATGGGCTTCGCGCCGGCGTCAAACTCTGTGCGGAGCATCGGCATGGCGTTCCGGCTCGGGTCGGCCAGGGCGAGCGCGCCGGCCGAACCGCCATCCACCACATAAGCGCCGCCGGCAATAGTCACGCCGGTTTTTCCCGCGAGGAGGCCGTTGCCGTCCGTCAACGTCTCGGAGAACACGGTGTTGGAAGGTGCGCGGAAGTTGCGCACAGTCACCCCGGAAAAGCGGGCGCGCTGCCCTGCCGGCACGGCAAACCCGATGTCGGCCACCATAGGGAAGCTGATGTAGTTGTTGCCCCGGCCCACCGGATTGAGGTTGACCGACGGCCGGTTGTTGGGCCCGCCGCCGCCTCCGCCGGTGGTCTCGGCGACCACGATCTGATGCGCGTCGTCCTCCCCGTCGATGTAGATCCGAAAGAGCCCGAAGTTGGATTCGAGACGGACGCGGTGCGGCGCGTAGGCGTTGTCGCGGGAGAGGATGGTCGTGGGGATCGGGTAGCTGGCGAGCGGCCGGCCGGCTTCGTCGTCTGGATGGTACCCGACACGCTGGATATGGAGCATCGCCTGCCCGCCGGCGGCATCGCGGAGGGGCGCGATGTCGAGTTCGAAGGCGATGTAGCTCTCGTCGATCCCTTTTTCCATCCCGAGGATGTTCAGATCCCGGTCCATCAGCCGGCGGTCGTTGCCGCCGAGCACGAAGCCGGCACGGGTGCTGCGTGACGCCTCGTCCAGCTGGATCGTGTAGTCTACCTTGTAGACCGACAGGTACGGGGCCATGAAGGGGATGTCCTCGTCGCCGCCGCCGATCCATGTCGCGCCGTCCCACGCGGCGATGTCGGGGTTCAGGAAGCCGGTTTCAAACCAGGAGGAGGCACTGGCGCGCCCGCCGCGGGTATCCCACACCGTCACCGTCCACACGTACCGCGTCGTTGGTTGCAAGGGCGCGCCGGCGTAGACGATGCCCAGCGAAGCGCTACCGCCGATCCGACCCGAATCCCACATCAGGGTGCCCGATTGATCGTGCACCGACAGGTGATAGGCGGCCTGGGCGAGGCCGCGTTCGCCGGCCGGTGCGGCCATCTGCCAGCTGAAGCGGGGATGGGGGATGTCCAGCCCGAGCGGCGTGTCCTGGTATTCGGTCTGGAGCCGCTGGAGGGCAGGGCCGGCGGCGGCGTTTCCGGCAGTGAAGGCGAACAGCGCCAGCAGGAGGAGGGCGAAGGGTCGGTGGTTCATCGGGATCGGGGGGAGGATGAATCGGGAGAATACAGCGCTGATCCGTGGTTATCAAAACAAAACCTCGCGCACGATGGGGATCGGACGCGAGGTTTAACATTGTTTTTGCATCTACGCTCAGACGGCTCCGTCGCCGGATGAGGACTGTATGCCGAGCCGGAGGCCGAGCTCTCCCCAGCGGTTGCGGCTGACCTTGAGCAGCATCCCGTTTCGGAGCCGCACGGCGTAGTCGCCACCCGGATTGCTGATCAGGCGCTCGATTTCGTTGAGGCGGACGATTGAACTGCGGTGAATGCGGAAGAAGATATCGGGCGGGAGGCGCTCTTCGAGCACTTGCATCTGCTCGCGGACGAGCAGCTTCTCGTCGCCGACATTGAGGTAGGCGTAGTTGCCGCTGGCGTTGATGAAGTCGATCTGCTCAACAGGCACGATGCGAAGCTGACCCCGGAGCTCGACGGCGATCCGCTCCATATACCGCGCCGGCGCCGGCCGGCGGGTGACGCCCTCTACGGCCTGCAGCAAGGCCGCCAGCTTCTCGGCCAACCGACCTTCGTCCGGACTCGCAAGCGCCTTCCGGGCTCGCGCCAGGGCCTGCTCGAACCGATCGTCGTCAAACGGCTTGAGGAGATAGTCTAGCGCGGCCAGCTCGAATGCCTGGACAGCGTACTGGTCGAACGCGGTCACGAAGATGATGGCCGGCGCGCGATCCGCCGGCAGGTTGCGCACGACTTCGATGCCGGTCATCCCGGGCATCTGGACATCCAGGAAGACGAGCTGCGGCGCATGCGCGGCGATGGCCGCGAGCGCCTCACGGCCGGTCCCGACGCTGTCGACGACCGTCACATCGGCCT
>JBGSPJ010000161.1:0-10742 GCA_041738655.1 Rhodothermales bacterium
TTCGGCGTTCGTCGTCCAGGGCGTCGTCGGCAGGTTGCCGCCGTAGATGCTGGAGCAGCCAGTGGCGTTGGCCACCAGTGCACGGTCGCCGAAGAGGCGGGTGAGGAGGCTGAGGTAGGGCGTCTCGCCGCAGCCGGCGCAGGCGCCGGAGAACTCGAACAGCGGCTGGAGGAGCTGGACGTCCTTCGACTTCGTGTAGTGCAGCCCGTCGTTCGTGTAGCGGGAGCGGTCGGGGAGGCCAAGGAAATAGTCCCAATGCACCCGGGCGCGCTCGCGGAGCGGGAGTTGGGGCGCCATGTTGATCGCCTTGCGGTCGACGCGCGATTTGTCCTTCACCGGGCAGATCTCGACGCAGAGCTGGCAGCCCGTGCAGTCCTCGGCGGCCACCTGGAGGGTGTACTGCTGGTCCGGAAACTCCCGCCAGCGGGCCGGCGCCGTCTTGAAGTCGTCCGGCGCGCCGGCGAGGGCGCCGGGCTCGACGACTTTCGAGCGGATGACCGCGTGGGGGCAGATCATCACACATTTCCCGCACTGGATGCAGAGGTCCGTATCCCACACCGGGATCTCGTAGGCCAGATTGCGTTTTTCCCACTGCGTGGTGCCGGTCGGATAGGTGCCGTCGGCCGGCAGAGCACTCACCGGCAGCTCGTCCCCGAGGCCGGCGATCATGGTCGCCGTGACGCGCTGGACAAACGCCGGCGCGTGTTCGGAGACGACAAGGGGCAGTTCGATCATTCCCGTGGCGGTCCTGGGGACTTCCACACGGTGCAACTGCGCGAGGGCGGCATCGACGGCCGCATAGTTCATCTCCACGGCCGCCTCGCCGCGTTTGCCGTAGGTCTTTTTGATCGCCTCTTTGATCTTACCAATGGCCTCCTCGCGGGGGAGGACGCCGCTGAGGGCGAAGAAACACGTCTGCATGATCGTGTTCACCCGGCCGCCCATGCTGGCTTCGCGGGCGACATCGAGGGCATCGATCACATAAAAAGCGAGGTTCTTCTGGATGATCTGCTCCTGGACGCGGCGGGGGATATGATCCCACACCTCGTCGGGGCCGTGCGGGCTGTTGAGGAGGAACGTCCCACCCGGCTCGGCGAGGGCGAGCGTGTCGTACCGTTCGAGGAAGCCGAACTGGTGGACGGCGACGAAGTTGGCCTGCTGGATGAGGTAGGTGCTGTGGATGGGGCGCGGCCCGAAACGGAGGTGGGAGATCGTTCGCGCGCCGGATTTTTTCGAGTCGTACACGAAGTACCCCTGCGCGTAGAGGTCCGTCTCCGTCCCGATGATCTTGATCGAGTTTTTGTTCGCGCCGACCGTGCCGTCGGACCCCAGGCCCCAGAAGACGGCGCGGGTGACGTCGGCCGGCTCGGCCTGCCCGGCGGTGTCCCACGCGAGGCTCGTGTGGGAGACATCATCCACGATTCCCACCGTAAAATGGTTTTTGGGGCGATCGTGCGTGAGCTCGTCGAACACGGCGCGGACCATCGCCGGCGTGAATTCCTTCGACGAGAGCCCGTAACGCCCACCGACGACAAGCGGCATGCGGTCGAATGGCGCCGCGCCCGTGGCCATGCCTTCGACGATGGCCGTGAGGACGTCCTGGTACAGCGGCTCGCCGGCGGAGCCGGGCTCTTTGGTGCGGTCGAGCACGGCGATCTTTCGGACCGTGGCCGGCAGGGCTTCGAGGAGCAGCTCGGCCGCGAACGGGCGGTAGAGGCGGACTTTCAGCAGCCCCACCGTTTCGCCCTGTGCCAGGAGGTGCATCACCGTTTCCTCGACCGTCTCCGCCCCCGAGCCCATGAGGACGATGACCCGCTCGGCGTCCGGCGCGCCGACGTAGTCGTAGAGCCGGTAGTGCCGGCCGGTGAGGGCGCCGAGTTCGTCCATCCGGCGCTGGACGATCTCCGGGACGGCGGCGTAAAACGGGTTGACGGTTTCGCGGGCCTGGAAGTAGACATCCGGGTTCTGCGCCGTGCCGCGCATAACCGGCCGGTCCGGCGTGAGGGCGCGCGAGCGGTGGGCGCGGACGAGGTCGTCGTCCATCATCTGGCGGATGATCTCGTCGGGCAGGACCTCGATTTTCTGGATCTCGTGGGAGGAGCGGAAGCCGTCGAAGACGTGCAGGAAGGGGATGCGGGATTCGAGCGTGGCGGCCTGGGCGATGAGGGCGAAGTCCATGATTTCCTGGACCGAGTTTGCGAACAGCATCCCCCAGCCTGTCGCGCGGGCGGCCATGACGTCCGAGTGGTCGCCGAAGATCGATAGCCCCTGGGCGGCGAGCGATCGGGCGGCGATGTGGAAGACCGTGCTAGTGAGTTCGCCGGCGATCTTGTACATGTTAGGGATCATTAGCAGGAGGCCCTGGCTCGCCGTGAACGTGGTCGTGAGCGACCCCGCTTGGAGGGCGCCGTGGACCGCGCCGGCGGCGCCGCCCTCGGACTGCATCTCGACGACCTCGGGCACCATCCCCCAGAGGTTTTTTTGACCCTGCATGGTCCACAGATCCGCCAACTCGCCCATCGGCGAGGCCGGCGTGATGGGGTAGATGGCGATGACCTCGTTCGTTTTATGGGCGACGATGGCGGCGGCCTCGTTCCCGTCGATGGTGGTGTAGGTGGGACGCATGGTTGGATCGAGCAATGATGATCAATGACGCCGAACGATTCAAGAACGCGCCGGCGTGTAAGGAAAAGCGACGGGAGACGCCGGCGGAGGGTGTGGGTCGTGGGGTGGGTGGGCGTGTAGGCGGAGATCCTACGACACTGTCGGAAGAGTGCGCAACCGGGTGGAAATAGTCACACGTCCTTGCCTGTGTGCATTAAAATTGCCATATTGTACAGCCTGACTCGGGCGCTCCACCTCGCGCACCACACATCTCTGCCGTTTGTGTTTGGCCGATCCACCGCCGCTGCACCTGCCCCATCCGGGCGAGGAATGGCGTCTATTGCGGTGGGAGTACCCGAAGGCACGCATTACCCTAACCACGAGAGAAAGCCATGAAAAAAACGCTTACAAACTGGGGACTGCTCCTTCTGCTCGCCGGCCTTATGGCCCCCGCGGCGCTGGCGCAGCCCGTTCGAAACGGAGTTGATGTGATCTGGGCGCCCGATGTAATGGGCGCTACATTGACCCTGGACGGCACGCTCGACGAAGCCGAGTGGGCAAGTGCTGACAGCATCAAGCTGGTCTGGGGCGCCGATCCGGTGGCGCCCGGTTCGGGTCAGCGCACGGAAGGCGAGCCGGCCCTGGCCGACCCGCTCGACGGCAATGACGGCACGCTGTATACACTGCGCAGCGGCAACACCCTCTGGATGGGTCTGGATGTAAAAGACAAGTCCATCGGCGGTAGCCGGGGGCTCCAGGTAGGCAACTGGTTCTTCGACGGGTTCATCATGAACATCATCGATCGTTCGCGTCGCGACCTCATCAATTACAGCGATCCGAACAACTTTGGCACAGGCCCGGCCGAGTTCATCTACGGCTGGTGGTTGCCTTCGGACACGCTGGCCGGCGGCCTGCCCATTCCTGGCATCGCCCCGCGGTTCTTCGGGAACTACGGCGTGGGCTTCAACGACAGCCTCAATACCGAGCGGACGCAGGACAAGATCGATGTGCTCAACTGGGCCTACTCGATCGATGGGACCGCCAACGACGATACCCACGGGGAAGACGTCGGCTATCAGTACGAAGTCGTCATCAACCTCGAGTTGCTGGGCTACGACTTTACCCAGGAAGGGGGCGACAAGGTGCCGTTTAATATCGCCCTCCAGGATGCGGACTATCAGTGGCCGAACAACCCGGACCAGTTCTTCGTCTCCCGCGTCTGGTTCCAGAACCAGTGGGCCAACAACCTCAACGAAGGCGCCGCCTTTATCTACGGCGCACCCACCGTGACCGTCGGCACCGCGTTGCCGGATGTGACCGATGCCGAATTCGTCGTGCAGAATGTGGGCGAAGGCAACAGCGTGACGGTGGACGGCGTGCTGGATGAAGCCTCATGGGATACCGCCACCGATCCGTTCTACATGCAGTACCAGGCGACCGCCGATACCATGGACCAGAACCCCGGGGCGATCGCGCCGTGGTACCACCGTTGGTTCCGACCGGACATCAACGGGGATAACAACGCCGCGGTGGTCGTCGATCCGTCGCTGGCCGTCGTGAAGATGCTGGTGGAAGGCAACAAGCTGCTCATCGGCGTTGACGTGGCCGACCAGGCCATCAGCGGCGCTTCGTCGGAAGGCGGCCGAGACGGCATTCGCATTGCGATTCGCGAGCTCGACTCCCTGACGACCGCACTCACCCTGAACACGCGCCAGCTCGACGTCTACATCGACTCCTCGGGCGTGGCTCAGCTCGATCTGGATGCGCTGGCCCTCGCCACCGAAAACCCGGAGTCGGTCACGGCTTTTGCCGCCCTCAAGGGCGCCTCGACCGCGGCTGACCCGACGGATATCGACGAAGGGTATCAGTTGGAAATCGCGGTGGATCTTGCCGCCGCGCTGGGGTATCCCGACGGGTTGGGCGATCGCCAGATCTGGGTCGCGCTGAACTACTTCGATGGCGACTACCTCGAAAACCCGGCGGACAGCTACGCGATGCGGACGTGGATCTCCGGTGAACGGAACACGGGAGCGGCCATTTACGGCTATCTGCGCCCTGTTTCGTCGGTCGCGGTCGAAGACGGCCTCGAATTGCCGAACCAGATCGCCCTCCGCGGCAACTTCCCGAACCCGTTCAACCCGACGACCACGCTCTCCTACGCCCTGCCCATGGCCGGCGACGTGACGATCAGCGTGTTCGACGTACTGGGCCGTGAAATCCGCACCCTCACGGCGGGCCTCCAGGCGCCAGGTTCGCAGTCGTTTACATTCGACGCCGCCGGCCTCGCCTCGGGGCTCTACCTGTACCGCATCCAGGTCGCCGACGCGGCTCTGGGCGTCAATCAGGTCAGCGGTGTGGGTAAGATGCTGCTGCTGAAGTAATGGTCGATAGTCGATGATCAATGATTGATAGTTGATGGTCGATGGTCGGTGAAGCACACGCTTTCATCGACCATCGACCATTGACCGTCAATTATCGACAATCAAAAATTCCCTCGTTTTCGTGAAGCACCTCCTTTTCCTCTTTCTCCTTCTGTTCGCCGGCGTTCTGTTCGCCGGCGTTGCCTCCGCGCAGACCGGCAAGCTCGCCGGGCGGGTGGTCGACTCCGGTGGCGAGCCGCTCATCGGCGCGACGGTGCTGGTCGTCGGCACTTCGTTGGGCGCGGCGGCCGACTTAAACGGCGAATACGCCGTGCTCCGCATCTCGCCGGGCACCTACAGCATCCGGTTCAGCAGCGTTGGCTTCCAGACGAAGGTGGTCGAGGGTGTGCTCGTTACATCCAACAACACCACGACGCTCGACATCGACCTGGCGGAGGAAGTATTCGAAGGGCAGGAGGTGATCGTGACCGCCGAGCGGCCGATTATCGACATCTCCCTCACCAGTTCCATGCAGACGCTGACGAAGGAGGATATCGACATCCTCCCCGTGCAACAGCTCAGCGAAATCGTAAACCTCCAGGCCGGCGTCGTCGATGGCCACTTCCGCGGTGGGCGCCTCGGGGAGGTGCAATACCAGGTAGACGGCGTCTCCGTCAACAACCCGTTCGACAACGCCTCGTCGCTCACCCTCGACCGGTCGGTCCTCCAGGAAGTCCAGGTCATCAGCGGCACCTTCGACGCCGAATACGGCCAGGCGATGAGCGGCGTCGTCAATGCCGTCCTCCGCAACGGCGACGCGGAGCGGTACGAGTACAGCGCCGAAATGTACATGGGCGACTTCCTCAGCCCGGGCAACGACTCGACATTCGTCACCAACCCCTTCGAGGGCACGCAGGAGGTCGCGCTTTTTCCCTACATCGACCGCGTCGACCCGCTCGTCCTCCAGAACTACCAGGTCAGCCTCAGCGGTCCCGTGCCGCTCGCGCGCAATACCACCTTCCTGCTCAACGGCCAGCGGTTCGTCAACGAGGGGCACCTCATGGGCGAGCGGCGGTTTTTGCCGACAGACCGGAACGACTTCGAGCAGCGCCTCTTCAACCCGAGCGGCGACGGCGCCATCGTGCCGATGAACTTCTCCCGGCAGTGGTCGTGGCTCGGTAAACTCACCAACCGGTCGATCAAAAACGTCCAGATCAGCTATCAGGCGGTCGGCAACGCGTTTGAGCGGCAGGGCTACAACCATGCGTTCCGGTTCAACCCGGAAGGGCAAAAGACGGCTCGCCAGTTTTCGATCGTCCACGGCCTGGATATCACCCACACCCTATCGCCAACGACGTTTTACGAGTTGAGCGCCCGGCAGAATTACTTCGATTACACGGACGTCAAGTACGAGGATATCGGGACGATTCCGGCAGATGGTGGCGTCAGTTTCCCGATTCCGGCGGACTCGCCCTATCTCACCGCCGGCCAGCCCCGCGGCGACGCCAACTACGAGGAGGGCGCCGTCATCCAGGGGGTGGATCTGGGCCGCTTCGTGCAGTTCACGAACTCGCTCGTCCTCAAAGGCGCGCTGACGAGCCAGGTGACAAAGACGCACCTCCTCAAGGCCGGCTTCGAGGCGCAGGTATCCGACCTCCGCTTCGGCACCCCGCGCCAGGTGGCGCAGGTGGTGGTGGATGGGGTGCAGACCCTCGGCGTATTCCAGGATACCCTCGGCGCCATCGTCAACACGTACGACCCCATCACCCTCGCGGCGTTTGTGCAGGACCGCGTCGAGTGGCGGGACCTGCGGGTCCGGATCGGCGTCCGCGCCGAGTACTTCGACGCCAACGCCTCGGTCCCAAGCGATCTCCAGAACCCCGCCAACAGCATCGACGGCGCGCCGATATCCAGTCCGAAATCGACCACCGCCAAGCTCGTCGTCGCCCCCCGCCTGGGCATCTCCTTCCCGATCCTCCAGACGGCGTCGGTGTTTTTCTCCTACGGCCACTTCTACCAGATGCCGGGCCTCGGGCAGATGTTCTCGAATGCCGACTATGCGATCCTGGAAGATCTGCAAGCCGGCGCCGTCGACTATGGCGTGCTCGGCAACCCCGACCTCAAGCCCGAATTCACGACTCAGTACGAGTTCGGGTTTAAGTCTGAGCTCACCAACTACCTCGGGCTCGACATCAGCCTGTTCTACAAAGACATCCGCGACCTCCTGGGCGTCGAGTTCGTGCAGACCTATACGGCTGCTGAGTACGCCCGGCTGACCAACATCGACTTCGGCGGCGTGCGGGGCTTTACGATCTCGCTCGACCAGCGCCGGATCGGCCCCATCAGCACGTCGCTCGACTACACCCTCCAGCGCGCCCTCGGCAACGCCAGCGACCCCCGCGAGACGGCCAACCGGGCGGCCGCCGGCGAGGACCCGCGCCCGCGTCAGATCCCGTTTAACTGGGATCAGCGCCACACCCTCAACGGGACGCTCGTGTGGTTCGTGCCCGATCAATTTTCCTTCACCGCCGTTGCGAAACTCGCCAGCGGCCAGCCCTATACGCCATCACTCAGCAGCGGCTTCGGCGCCGAACTCGAGGCCAACTCCGGGCGGAAGCCTACCAACGTCGTCGTCGACCTCCGGGCCGAGAAGTTCTTCGCCTTCGGGCCGGCGAAGCTGACCCTCTTCGCGCGTGTGTTCAACGTGTTCGACGAGCACTTTTCCAACGGATTTGTGTACGCAGACACTGGCAGCCCTTATTACACCCTCATCCCGTCCCAGCAACGGAACCCCAACCCCGGCCGGCTCAACGCGCCGAGACGGATCGAGATCGGGATCTCGCTGCGAGGGTGAAGGGATGGCTGATGGTTCGAAATCTGTAATCCCGGCCCCCGAGCCAGGATCCACAGGGATGAGCTATACGTCTGGATCCCGGATCAAGTCCGGGATGACAATATCACAGAGAAAAGCCACACCTGCCTCTGTAATTCCCCCTACCTGATCGTGAAACTGATTCTACTCATAACGTTTCTGCTCTGTCAGGCACTCCCCGCCCAGGCGCAGGACCTCGAGCCCGTGACGCCGCCGGAGCGGCGGAGCCGCATCGATGCGGAGCGGCAGGGGATCCATGACGCCAACCGGATCCGGACACTGTTTTACAACTACGGGATGGTGGGGGATTTTATCACGAACCCGGACCTCAGCGTTTTCCATTCCGCCGAGGTGCCGCGTGGGACCGGGGTCAATTATTCGGATGGGGTGACCCCGTTCGTGCTCGCGCGGGTGACGCAGGAGAACGGCCGGCAGGCCTATATCATGCTCACCGGCTACCGAGAGCGCCAGGCGACCAGCCCGAACTCCGGCCGCGTCATGCGCTTCGAGCCACGCCCCGGCTACAACGAACCCAGCCCGACCATCAACCAGGGCCGCTCCATCGCCCTTAGCAACGACCCCCGCACGTGGCCCGGCGCGGTCGACGAGGGCGGCAATCCACGCTCCGGCGCCGACCCCGCCACCTGCTGGGTCGATAAAGCCAACGACGCCGACGATCCGGGGTGGTGCGGATCCTGGAACGGGTTCTTCGGCAAACGGCCAAACGCCGACCAGGAGTCGTTTTTTGTCATGGACGATAACTTCTATGACGCCTGGCAATTCTTCCCCGACGCACGCGACCGCACCCGGCGAGGGCTCGGGCTCCGCGTCGAGGTCCGCGGCTTCCAGTGGGCCAACCCGCAGGCCCAGAACGTCATTTTCTGGCACTACGACATCGTCAACGAAGGCACCGTCACCTACGACGATATCGTGTTCGGGCTCTACATGGACTCCGGCGTGGGCGGCTCCGGGAATTCGTGCGACGGCGTCGCGGAATCTGACGACGACAACGCGTTTTATAACACCGACTTCGGCCTGAACCTCGTCTATACCTGGGACAAAGGCGGCCGCGGCGTCGGGCTCCGGTCGAACTGCGAGTCGACCGGATACCTGGGTTATGCCTACCTCGAGACCCCCGGCGACGCCAGCGACGGGCTCGACAACGACAACGACGGCATCCTCGACGAGCGCCGCGACGGCGGGTCGGGCATTCGGATCGAAGGGCAGGACGCCATCCGCGCCTACGTCCAGGCCAACTACGATGTCGCGGCCTTCGAGACGTTTTATGGGCCGATCATCGAGCGGCCGGCGTACACCGCCGGCGTGTGGTGGACGGGCGACGAGGACCTCGACTGGGTGGCCGAGTTCAGCGACACCGGCGCCGACGGCATCTACGCAGACGACGACAACCCCACCGATACCGGCGAAAGCGACGGAGAGCCGACACCCGGTGAGCCAAACTTCGACCAGACGGACGTAAACGAGTCGGACATGATCGGCCTCACGGGCTTCAAGATGAACCGCATCCGCGCCGGCGCCGGCGCGCCGAGCTCCGAGACCGACAACATCGTCTTTTTTATGGGAGAAGACGAGTGGCCGCTCCGGCTCTATAACCAGTTCGCCAGCCCCGACCCGTCCGTCCGCTTCGACACCCCGCTCGCGCTCAACTACAACATCGGGTTCCTGTTTGCCTCCGGCCCCTTCCCGTTGACCGCCGGCCGCCGCGAGCGGTTTAGCCTGGCCCTGGCCTACGGGCAGGATCTGACCGAACTCGAATCCAACGTCGAAACCGTCCAGTCCATCTACAACGCCAACTACCAGTTCGCTACGCCGCCGCCCCTGCCGACCGTGCAGGCGTACGCCGGCGACGGGTTCGTCCGGCTGACCTGGGACAACGCCGCCGAGCGATCCGTCGACCCCGTGACGAACCGGAACGACTTCGAGGGCTACCGCATCTACCGATCCACCGACCCTAACTTCCTCGATGCCCAGCTGATCACCAACGCCCGCGGCACCGGGCCCTTCGGCAACGGCCGGCCGATCGCGCAATTCGACCTCGACAACGACATCGCCGGCTATTCGAGCATCGTCGTCGATGGCACGTCCTACTGGCTCGGGCAAAACACCGGGATCACCCACACCTTCACGGACTCCACCGTCACGAACGGCCAACTCTATTATTACGCCGTCACTTCGTACGACCGCGGCTCGGAGGAATTCCGGTTCTTCCCCTCCGAAAATGCGATCACGATTTCTAGGACGCCCCGCGGAGGCACTATCCTCCCCCGGAACACCGCAGAAGTACGCCCCAACGCCCCCGTCCCGGGATTTGTGTCGGCGAGCGTAGACGCGGCCTCGATCGCGCACGAAGCCGGCGACGGCGTCGGATCCGTGGAAGCCCGCGTGATCAACCCGGCGCAGGTACCGGACGACCACGTGCTGCAGATCACGTTTGAACACCTGGCCGACAGCATCCGCGCGGCGTCGTACATCCTGTCGGACCTGACGGCCGGCGAAATCCTCTTCGAAGGCGGTGTCGATCTGCTGGGTGAGGGCACCGGCCCGGCCGGCGCCGGCATCCTGCCCGTCATTACAACCCCGCCAACCGTTGAAGTCGACTCCCTCGAAAGCGGCTTCTTCGAAGGCGCCACCACCGCCGTATTCCGGGCACGGTACGCCAGTCCGCTGCCCATCAACCTGCGCCGGCCCGGTTACCCGGAGAGCCTCCGGATCACCTTCGCGGACACCCCGCTCGACACCTCCCTCGCCGCCATCGGCGCGCCCGCGACTCCGGTGAACTTCCGGGTGGATGGCGTCGAGTCGGGCCGGCCATTCGACATCCGCTTCCGGGATGTCAACGGAGACCGGGTACTGAGCGCCGAAGGGGAGTTCATCGAGATTCTCAC
>JBGSPJ010000183.1:0-28525 GCA_041738655.1 Rhodothermales bacterium
GTCGGCGTGGGGCAGTCGGAGACCAGCGTCGTGGATCTGGTGGATATCGTCCTCGTGCTCGTCCTAACCGGCGCCGGCGACACCCTCCATGGCATGAAACGGGGGATTCTGGAGATCGCGGATGTGCTCATCGTGCACAAAGCCGACGGCGAAAACGCCGCGCCGGCCCGGGCGCATGCCCGGGAGGTGCAGCAGGCGCTTCACCTCTTCCAATCGCCTCGGCCGGACTGGCAGCCGGCGGCCCTCGCCGCCTCGTCGGTCTCAGGCGAGGGATTGGACGCCATCCAGACGACCGTGGAGGCATTTTTCGCCAGGCAGCGTGCCGGCGGCCATCTTGCCACGGAGCGAAGCCGGCAGGCCGTAACGTGGCTCCGCGAGCGGATCGCGGACGGATTGCAGCGACGGTGGCTGGGTGACGCGCGCATCCAGCAGCAGGTGACGCGTCTCGAGGAGGAAGTTCGAGCCGGCCGCCGGTCACCCGCTTCCGCAGCGCTGGAAGCGCTGCTTGGTTAAAGATTCAGAAACTATTGAGATTCCCGGATTCGCGGTTCAGGGACACTTCAAAATGGCACTATCAACACACAAAAAGCATTGTCACCCCGGACTGGATCCGGGGCCCAGCCAGATTGCAATCCTACTGGATCCCGCATCAAGTGCGGGATGACATAAAAAGAGGATGGCCATCGAAAATCTCACACTTTCTCAAGGCTCAACGGCAAAAGTGCTTATACTTTAACCGTTGAACCTTGAGCCATGATCTTTCTTTTTTTACTCTGCTATTTCTTTTGAAGTCCCGCTACCATCGCCTCCGTGTTGTGGCCGAAGCGGAGGCCGTAGATGCCGTCGGTCGAGGCGAGTTTGCCGGCGCCGATCACGTCACTTTTGGGGTAGCTGCCGACCACCGTCCCATTGATCGCGCATTCCACCTTGTCGGCCGTGACCGAGAGGGCGATCTGCTGCTTCACCGCCGTACCTTTGTCGGCCGCCTTGTTGACGGCCGCGTTGGCCTCGGGGCGTCCGCCATTCATCTGAAACGGCCCCGGCGCGAAACCGCGGACGATAAACGTCCCGTTGCCATATGCCGAGCAGTACAAGTAGCTCTGGGTATCCGTGCCCAGATTCGCTCCGCCAATAAACAGGCCATAGGGATGCGGATGATCTCCCATTGCCATGTACCCCGGCTCCTCAAACGTGGCCGTTATCGTGTAGCTACCCGTCGCGGTGTTGTCGGGATGCCAGTAGGAGACGGACGGGCCTGTTTTGACGTGGAGTACATCGCCATGCGCGGAGAGGCTGGCGTTGGCGAGCACCTGCCCGTTTTTGGCTTCGCCGGCATCGACCGCACCGGTCCATCCCGGAACGGTGATGCCGCCGCCGGCGACAGCGTGCGAAGCATCGTGTTGCGCCAGCGAGAGGCCGGCAGGGAAGGCGAGAAACGCGAAAGCAAGCGTAAGAAGAGTAAAGCGAGTGCGTGGCATGGTAGTCCTCGGGTTGGGATAGTATCTTGCTCAAAGATAACCGCGGCACCCCCCACAGGCAAGCCGCGAGGGGCCGGCCGCTCGATGACCCATGATGGACACCACGCTTTTCTTTTCGCAGCTCCCCGTCCACCACATGCCTCTGAGCGCGTTGTTGGGCCGCGAGGAGCTGTTCGTTGAGGTCCCCGCCGGCTGGCATGTGGTGGTGACGGACATCAAGAACTCGACTCAGGCGCACCGCGAGGGCCGGCACGAAGAGGTCAACCTCATCGCCACCGGGAGCATTATCGCCACCCTCAACCTGGCCCGGCGTGCGGACCGGATCGTCCCCTTTTTCTTTGGCGGCGACGGGGCCACGCTGATCGTGCCGGAGCCGCTTCTTCAACCGGTTCTAGGGGCCCTCAGGCAACACCGCGAGCTTTCGCGCACGAACTTCGATCTCGAGCTGCGGGTCGGGTCGGTGTCCGTCGGCGCCCTGCTAGACGCCGGCCACGCGTTACGCATCAGCCGATTGTTCGTGACCGACTATCACGCGATCCCCGTCCTTCTCGGCAGCGGGCTTGCCGAGGCCGAGCGACGCATCAAAGGAGCGAGCGAAGAACCGGCGGGAGGATCGCCGGACGACGGGCTGGACCTCAGCGGGATGGAGTGCCGATGGGACCGGATCGAGCCGGCCCGTGCCGACCTCGAGGTGGTTTGCCTGCTCGTCACCGCCGGCGCCGGACATCCCCAGGCGCCGGTCTTTCGCCGGGTGATCGACCTGATCGACACGACCTACGGCCCGCCCTCAGCCCGCAACCCGGTGAGTATCGACCGACTGCGGCTCCGCGGCACGTTCCACAAAATCGGAATTGAGATGCGTGCCCGTCTGGGTCGGTTCAGTCTCCTGTACTTGCTCCGAAACTGGCTATTGACCCGTGTCGGAGGGATGTTCTACTTCACCCGGGCGGCCGGCCAGCGTTACAAGGAACGGCTGGTGGAGCAAACGGATACCCTCGTGATCGATGGGCGCATCAACACCGTCATCGCCGGCACGGCGCGGCAACGCACTCAGTTGGAGGCCGGCCTCTCGGCCCTGGAACTGCGTGGCGAGATCGCGTACGGGCTGTTCGTGTGCCGCGAGTCTGTTATGTCCTGTTACGTCACCGACCGTTCCGACCGGCACATCCACTTTGTCGATGGCTCCGACGGCGGCTACACGCTCGCCGCCAAGCAGTTAAAAGGGAAAATCCGGGGGGATGTTACTTGACCAGCGCGATCAGGGAGGCCACGGAAAACCCGACCGCGCCGCCCAGGATGCCGATGTAGAGATTGCGGACCTGTCGGCCGCGGAGGCTCTTCTCGGTCAGTTCCAGCGAACGGTCCAGCTGCTCGTTCAGATAATCAATCTGTTCCAATAGCTGCGTGTTCGCATCGGCATGGGCCTCTACCCGTTGCTCCTGCAACCCGATGATCTCCTCGAGCTTGGCCAGCTTGACCACCTGGATCGAGTCCACCCGCTGCCATTCGAGATCGCGCAGCGCATAGAGGTTTTTTTGTTCTTCCAGGTCCCGCACGATGGCAAGTCCGCTTGCAAAAACCGACTGTTTGACGACCACCAGCGGGTAGTTGGCCCCCGGCAGCCGGCGGAGCAGATCGCCCAGGCTGGCGCTGTCCGGAACGGCCAGGTAATGCACCTCGAGCGGCTCCCCATCCGGCGGAGTGAACCGCTCCATCCGTTCGATGAACTGGGCGCGGGCGGGGAGCACACACGCCAAGAGCAGGACCGCGACAAGCCGGCCGATGCGGGACGCGTGAGGAAACAAGAACGTGTTCATGGGTGGATGTCGGTTGGATGACCGCGTTATTGGCCGGCCGGGACCAGCGCCGGAGCGACGGGTTGGGTCGAGAACGATCCGGAAGATCCGATGGCGGCCATCGTGCTATCTATGCCGCCTTGAAGCTGGTTGATTTCCCGCCCGAAAGCCTGGATTTCCTGTTCGGAAAACGCCTCTTTCCGGTCGAGACGCTCGATATACGTCCGCGCACTGCGGATGCGCCCCAGCAACAGGCTATCCTTTTCCGCCGCGACGCGGTTGATCTCGGCCACGGCGCCGAGGATCTCGGTTTGCCGGGCCCGGATGGCGTCAATCTCTTGCTTGATCTCCAGCTTCCGCGCGCTCTCGCCCCGGATGTAGGCGCCGGAAAAAAAGACCCCGATGACCAGGGTGATGAGGCTGATCGTGTGGCTGTTCAGAAACCGCGAGCCACCGGCCGGCGGCTCTGTGGCCGGCGGCGGGGGTGTTGGCGGTTCGGGTAACGATTCAGGTACAGGCTCCATGGCGTCCTAATTCGACCGGATGGTAAACCCCTGGAAGGCCGGCCCGGTACGGGGCTGGGTGGGAGGCCTGGGGCGATCGATGGCCTGCTGGCGCGCGGCCAGAGCGCGGCGTGCGGCGACTTCCTCGGCATTCAGGGCGGCAAGCTCTGCGTACGTCTCCGTAATCTCCGCAACGAGCCGGCGGTCTTCCGCTTCGAGCGTCGAACGGATCGACGCCACCCGGTCCATGCTCTCGGCGGCCAGCGCCTCGATCTCTTCCATCTGATCGCGGATCTCCGCCTTCCGCACCCGCTCGCCCTGCAGATACGAGCCGGCGCAAAAGACCGACAGCATCAGCGCGCCGATACTCACGTAGCCGGCGTTTGCTCCGATAAAGGTGAGGATGAGTTGCACGGGGTTGACGGTTTAAGGTCTAAGGTTCTGGGTTTAAGGGACCCCTGTATCGCGAAGCGACACCCCCCTTCACGGCGCGTACGTAACCGGCGTAAAGTGCGTGATCCGGAAGGCACTGCCAGGGCTCAGGAGGCGTTTCCGGAGATACACCCCTCCGCCGTCGCGCTGGTCGCCGGCATCGCCGGGGCCAGTGTTGCCCTCGATGGTCGTGCCGGCCTGGCCCTCCCAGTCGACCACAAACCCCACGTGCCCCGTCGGGTCCGATGCGTCGCGCTTGGCCTTCCAGACGACAATCGTTCCGGGCTCGATCGTCACGGTGCCGCGCTGTACGATGCGCGCCTCGATACTCCGGTGCGTCACAAAATCGAGCGCTCGCGCCGAGTGCACCTTAGGTTCGTCGATCGCGCCGGCCTTCTTGAGCGTGTACGACACAAACGCCGCGCAGTACGGGTAGCTGCGCCACTCCCCGAACCGATCTTTGGTCGGTTTCAGGTTGACGGCCGCGAGAAACATCTCCACCTCCGGCCCTCGGTTCGAGTCCTTCGGGCGTTCCACGACGCCCAGGTACGCGCGCGCGGTATCCAGGTGGACAAGCGAGGCGACCGGCCGCGCCTGTGGCAGGGCGAGCAGCGAGTCTCCCACGTGGATCTGGTGCGGGTTAAAGACGAGGGAATCCGCCGGCTCGATGTCCGGATCGATAAAGACCGAGTGGATGCTGGCCGCGGCGATCTGGAAGGCGCCGGCCTCCCGGATCGCCGCGATGTTGCGAACGATATCCTCCTGCAGGAGGGCGATTTCACGGCCGAGCGAATCGATCCGCACACGCGCGAGCTTTTCGTCGCGCTTGAGCAGTTCGATGTCTACCCGCGCGCTGTCGATCCGGGCGCGGAACAGACTGTCCTTGCGCGCCGCGACGCGTTGGATATCGCCGATGAGTCCGTTGATCTCCAGCTGACGCACCCGCAGCGCATCCAGCTCCTGCCGGATCTCCTGCTTGCGCGCGCTTTCGCCGCGGAAATAGATCCCGGCGAAAAACACCGCGACGATCAGCGCGATGAGGCTGGTGTAGTTGCTGCCCATGGGTGCCGCGTGCGCGCGCCGTGCTCAGCCCTCGAGCGTAGCGTCCAGAGTGATGGTCGCGTTCAGCAGGCGCGATATCGGGCAGCCGGCTTTGGCATTGTTGGCGGCCGTGTCGAACGCGGCCTGGCTGGCGCCGGGCACTTTCGCGCGCATGGTCAGATGGACGGCCGTGACCGTGAAGCCGGCGTCGGTTTTCTCGAGATTCACAGCTGCCGTCGTCGCGATGTGCTCCGCCGTCAGGCCGGCGGCGCCGAGCTGTCCGGAAAGCGCCATCGAAAAACATCCGGCATGCGCCGCGGCGATGAGCTCTTCCGGGTTGGTCCCGATCCCGTCTTCAAAGCGGGTGCTGAACGAGTACTGGGTGTCCTTGAGTACGCCGCTGGCGGTGGAAACCGTGCCTTTGCCGTCTTTTAAGCCGCCCTTCCAGACAGCCGATCCGTTTCGTTTCATGGGTTCCTCGATGGGTGATGGGGAGATGGTCGGAGAGATAGTACTGCCCCCGGTCGTACAAAACAACGGTCTATTGTCCACGATCGACGACCGGACAACATGGGATGGAGCACGGTGTACGGCCCGTCGCGGCGCGCGCGCCGGCGACGGGCGACACGCTACTACATCTCCCATCCGGATCGATAGGTTCGGCCCACGAACTGGTTGGCTTCCTCGCTGTTCGTGATCCGCATGTTTTCACCATCCCAGAGGAGCTTTTTGCGGGCAAAAAACTCGTACTTCCCTTCGCTGTTCTCCCTGCGGAGGAAGTAGCTGCGGATGGCGAGGTTGCCCATGAGGACGGTTTCCGTCATCGGACCCGCGTAGTCGAAGGACGACGTGAGTCCCTTGTGCTCGGCGCTGCCGAAGCCGGCCTTGCACGCATCGACCCACTTGCGCTGGTGGCCGTATTCCGGCTCGCTGTCGTCTACGCCCTCGGGGCCGAATTCCGTCGTGCCGTCGTTAAGGTACAGCTTCGGCATCATCGGCGAGCTATCGTTGATGTTCGTCGAGATGAGGCCGTTTTCGCCGATGATCATCACGCCGTTGGCGCTGTTCGTGCCGCCCATGGTGTGGTCGGGGGGGATAATGTCCGGCCGGGACGGGCGGATGCCGCCGTCGCTCCAGGTCATGGTGATGGGGGATTTACTTTTCTCCGTGGCGCCAAAATGGAGGGTGATAAACGACGACGCGGGGCAGCCGTCCGGCTGGTAGATCGGCTCCCACATTTCGGTGTAGACCGCGCCGACGCTGCACTCCGCGTCGGTCGGGTAATGGAGCCCGAGCGTGCGGAACGGGATATCGATCAGGTGACACCCTACGTCGCCCAGGGCGCCGGTCCCGTAATTCCACCAGCCGCGCCAGCTGAAGGGGTGCAGGTTGGGGGTGTACGGCATGTACTCCGCCGGCCCGAGCCAGAGGTCCCAGTCGAGGTCCGCCGGCTTTTTGCTCTCGTCGGGCGTCTGCATCGCAAAGCCCTGGGGCCACACGGGGCGGTTCGTCCAGATCTGGACGTCGGCGATTTTGCCGAGCACGCCGGAATCGACCCAGCGCTTGACCATGCCCAGCAGCGGGTTGGAGGCGCCCTGGTTGCCCATCTGGGTGACGACTTTCTGCGTCCGCGCCATCTCCGTCAGCATCCGGGCTTCACGGATGTTGTGGGTCATGGGTTTTTGGACATAGACGTGTTTGCCGCGCGCCATGGCGAAGGCGGCCGCCGGCCCGTGCACGTGATCCGGCGTAGAGATCGTCACGGCATCAATGTCCTTCTCGGTCTCGAGCATGACGCGGAAATCCTTATACAGCTTCGCTTTCGGGAAGGCCTCGACGGACTTCGCGGCGGAGCCGGAGAAGTCGACGTCGCACAGGGCGGCCACGCGTTCGCGGCCGTTGACGGAGGCATTGCGGATGTCGCTCGCCCCCTTGCCGCCGGCGCCGATGGCCGCCAGGTTCAGCTGATCGCTGGGCGCCGTAAAGCCAACCCCTCCGAGAACGTGCCTCGGTACGATATAAAACGTGGAGGCGGCAATGACGCCCGTCTTGATAAAAGCCCGCCGGGAGGAGTTCGAGGGGGATGGAGTGCCTTCCTTCATGATGACTGCCTGGAGCGTGGATAAAAAACCGCGGCCGCCGGGTGGCGCCGATGTACGAGCGCGTAAGCGCTTTGCATCCGTAAAATAGGCGATACGAACTGGAATTCAACACACAGGGGGCCCCCGCGGCGTTCATGATCAATCGCCCTATCTTGTTCGCTGAGGTTGCGCGTTAATCGTTGCATCCGGAATCGCGCTATACGGCCAATGGACGCACCGCCAACTCCCTATGTCCAACGGAAAAACGCGTAACGTCACGTATTCGCATGGCATCACTTCACTTCATGTAGTCGCACGAATGCTTACCGGTACCAATCTCAAGTACGCCAGGGCTCACAACCTCCGCATCGTCCTGGAGAACATTCGGCTCTTCGGCCCTCTGCCCCGCAAGGAAATCGCGCAGCGCACCGGGCTGAAGCTCCAGACCGTCTCCAACATCACACGGAATCTCATCGAGAGCGGGCTCATCCTGGAGGCGGATCGATTGCAGGAAGGCCGCGGCGCGCCGACGACGTTGCTTCGGCTGAATCCGACCGGCGCGTTTTCGATCGGGCTGGATTTCGACCGCGAGCACTTCACCGGCGTGCTTGTGGACGTGCTCGGCAAGGTCTGTCAGCGCGAGAGCCGGCCTGTGCACTTTCCAAAGCCCGAGGAAGCGATGTCCATGATGGAAGAAGCCGTTCGAACGCTGATCGAGCGCCAGGGTATCGAGTCCTCCCGAATCTGGGGAGTCGGCGTGGGGTTGCCGGGGCCATTGGGGGTGTCCTCAGGTCGCGAAGGGGTGCGGGTGGTGAACGCGAGCGAGTTTCCGGGGTGGACCAACGTCCCTATCGCCGAAATCCTGGGCCGGCGCCTCAATCTTCCTATTTTCATCGAAAACAACGCAACGGCGGCGGCGGTGGGCGAGCGGTGGTACGGCCGCGGGCAGCATATCGAGAACTTCTTCTACCTTTTCTTCGGCGTGGGCCTGGGTGGCGGGCTCATCGCAAACGGCCGGCCATACGAGGGGCACTTCGGCAACGCCGGCGAAATCTGGGGAGTCCCTACGACAAGCGCATCATCCACAGCCCCCGGCATTGCCAGACCCCATCTGGGCGTATTCTTCAGCCTACCTCGCCTATCAGAGCATCTCGCCCGGCTCGGAATCACGATCTCGCGTCCGGAGGACTTCGGCGAATTGTTCGAACGGAAAGAGCCGGCGTTCATGGCCTGGCTCGACGAGGGCCTCGCGCAGCTAGCGCCCTTCATTCTTACCGTCGAAGCCATGCTGGACCCCCAGGCGATTTTTCTCGGCGGCCGGTATCCCGAGGCCGTGACAGACTACATGAAAACGCGCCTCGAGTCGATGCTGCCGCTGCAACGCATCGAGGGGATGACGACAAATCCAAAAATTTACTGTGGCACGGCCGGCCAGGACGCCACGGCGCTCGGGGTAGCGACGCTCCCGATGTACAGTTCCTTTGCCCCGATCCCTGAACTACTCATGAAACACGCCGCCGGCGAGACCGCCCCTTCGCCTCGATTGTAAGTTCAGGGAGACGGTCGCATCGAACTTGTACCCCGGCTTGATCGTTGATGGGACGCGTAACCCTGTCGTTATCCACCGCACCCTTCTACCGTGAGCACCCTGCACACCCGAGAAACGAACCGTCGCCGCACCTTCGCCATCATCAGCCACCCGGACGCCGGCAAGACAACCCTCACCGAACAGCTGCTGCTGCTGGGCGGGGCCATTCGTGAGGCCGGCGAGGTCAAGGCCCGCAAGGCGGCGCGCCACGCCGCGAGCGACTGGATGGCCATCGAACAGGAACGCGGTATTTCGGTCACTTCGTCCGTCATGAAATTCGGGTATCGGGACCTCGAGCTCAACCTGCTCGACACGCCGGGTCACCAGGACTTCTCGGAGGACACCTACCGCGTGCTCACGGCCGTCGACAGCGCGCTCATGGTGATCGACAGCGTGAAGGGCGTCGAGACGCAGACGAAGAAGCTGATGGAGGTCTGCCGGCTGCGTAATACCCCCATTCTGACCTTCATCAACAAACTCGACCGCGAGGGGCGGGACCCTCTCGAGTTGATCTCCGAGATCGAGCAAACCTTAAAAATTGAAGCGGTGTTGATGACCTGGCCCATCGGCCGCGGCGGGCTGCTCAAGGGCACCTACAATCGATACAGCCACGTCGTAAATCTCTACCCACCCCATACATCCAGCAGCCTTACGCTCCAGTTCAAGGTCGATGACCTGAACGACCCCCGGCTCGACCGGGCGTTGGGTTCGCAGGCGGACCAGCTCCGGGAAGACCTGGAGTTGCTCGAAGGCGCCGGCGGGACGTTTGATGTGGACGCCTACCTGGCCGGCAAACAGACGCCTGTCCTCTTCGGCAGCGCCATCAGCGGTTTCGGGGTGGATGAGCTGCTCGACACGTTCGTCGAGATCGCCCCACCCCCGCTTCCCCGACCCACCACAACGCGGATGGTTTCGCCCTACGAGGAGGCCTTCTCCGGCGTGGTGTTTAAGATTCAGGCGAACATGGACCCGAACCACCGGGACCGGCTGGCCTTCCTGCGGGTCTGCTCCGGCAAGTTCGAGCGCGGCATCCGGCTCAAACACCACCGCATCGGGCAAGATCTGCGGGTGGCGAACGCGACGATCTTCATGGCGCAGGATCGCTCCGGCGTCGACGAGGCCTATCCGGGCGACATTATCGGCATCCCCAACCACGGCACGATTCGAATCGGCGATACGTTCACCGAAAAAGAACCGCTCCAGTTCACGGGCATCCCCAACTTCGCGCCCGAACACTTCCGACGCGCACGGATCGCCAACGCCCTCCGCGCCAAGCAGCTCGAAAAAGGACTGCTGCATCTGATCGAAGAGGGCGCCATCCAGCTCTTCCGCCCGCTCCACGGCCAGTCCTACATCCTCGGCGCCGTGGGCCCCCTCCAGTTCGATGTCGTCTCCACCCGGCTGAAACACGAGTACAACGTGGAGGTCCTGCTGGACGCGATGCCCTACCAGGGCGCCCGCTGGATCGAGAGCGACGACAAGGTGGCGCTGGCAACGTTCATGCGCGAGCAGGAGCATAACCTGGCGCGCGATACGGACGGCTCGCTCGTCTACCTGTCCGACAACCCCTGGCTGCTCAATCGAATGATCGAGAAATGGCCGCAACTGACCTTCCGCAATTCCCGCGAGAGCCTTGTCGCTGCGTGACGGTGCCGGCGATCCGTGCAACCATCTCACAGGTTAAAAATTGCGGCGACGTCTCGCGGGGAGGCGTCGTAGTCCAGCGAATCGAATACCGGCCAGCGTGACCCCAGCCGCTCCTCGCTCATGGCGCGGAGGACGCCGCTGCTGCCGAATTTGCCGGAGATAGCGCGGAGGACATCCCCATACCCCCACTGTTCGAGGGTCTGGATTCCGTACTCGGCATCCAGGATGCTGTGACAGGCGAATACGAGATGGCTGACATGTGCGCGCACGCGGCGGTCTTCCAACAGGTAACGTGTTTCGGGATACCAGATCCCATCGGCCAACTCGATGACCACGAAGCCGTCCGGGCCGGCTTTTTTGTACAGGTAGCCCACGATCTGGTGGAAGATTTCGATCACCCGTTCCGGCGCGAGGCCGATGGTGACCGGCTCGCCGAGGTCGGCAAAATCCACCACCTCGGACGCCCCGGCGTCGAACATCGAGCTGATGTCGCCGATGGAGCCGACGCCGCATGCCTTGCCGGCGACCACTTTGTGCCCCAGCGCACGGAGGGCGTAGATGATGCGGCGGGCGGTGGTCGACTTGCCGGCGTCCATGTCAGAGCCGACCACCAGAATGAGCGGCGGATCGTACGTCCCGCGTTTGCGGTGTCCCTTCGGGACGCGGAGCCCGTACGACCGCATGTTGAGCGGTTGCTTGTCCTCTCCCCCGAGCAGCGCGATTACTTTGATCGTGGTGGGAGCGCCCCGGTACAGCGCCGTATGTTCGCTCCCGGGCTCGATGCGCGCGGCCTGGCCGCCCATGCCGTGCAGGTGGAGATGGCGGACCGGATGGGGCGGGACGCGGGCGATACAGGTGCTGGTGCCGGCGCGCGGGGCAAGCACCGCCATCGTCACGCTCCCCGAAAACAGCGAGGCATCCCGGTAATTGATCCCCGAACCGCGGTTGACGTTCTGGATCCGGTCGATCAGCCCCACCCGGCCTTCGATGCGGCCGAGGATAAGATCGCCCTGCTCCCAGCCGGCGGCGGAGTCGAGCGGGAGTAAATACTGGATGTCGCGCGGATTGACCCGCCGAATCGCGCTCGGCATGAGCCACTGCCCCCGCCGCGCCGGATCTACCTCGGTAATGGTGTCGATCGCCATACGTCTCTCGGAATGCGGTCTCAATATGACGCGATGCCATCCATCCGCGCAAGTGATGGTATCATTAGCCGTTTCGAGCCAGGTCGCAAGCTGCTACATCTCACCTTCGGGCCAAATTCGTAACCGATCGTCTGGCTGATGCGACTATTCCCCGCGTCGCGCGTACGCAGCGCCATCCGACTCACCCACTTGTCGCTTACGGCATGCCCACTCCCGTCATCTCCGTCTCCAATCTTGGCAAACGCTACGGGTCCACTGTCGCGGTTGAGGACGTCTCCCTCGAGGTCTACCCCGGTGAAATCTTTGGCCTGATCGGCCCGAACGGCGCCGGCAAGACGACCACGATGGAGTGCCTCCAGGGTCATCGTAAAGCGGATAAGGGGACGATCTCGGTGCTCGGGCTCCACCCGCAACGCGATGCACAGGCGCTGCGCCGGCGCATCGGCGTCCAACACCAGGAGGCCCACCTCCAGAAACGCATCAAAGTGTGGGAGGCCGTCGACCTCTGGTCGTCGCTTTACGCCAGCAGCGCCGCCGATGTGGACGCGCTCCTCACCCGCCTCGGCCTCCAGGAGAAACGCGACGCCTGGTTCATGACGCTCTCCGGCGGCCAGAAACAGCGGCTGTTCATCGCACTGGCCCTCATCCACGACCCCGAGCTGGTATTCCTGGACGAACTGACCACCGGCCTCGACCCCCAGGCGCGCCGGGCCATCTGGAACCTGATCACCGATATCCACGACCGCGGCAAGACCGTCTTCCTCACCACCCACCTCATGGAAGAGGCCGAGCGGCTGTGCGACCGGGTCGCGATCATCGAACACGGGAAGGTGCTGGAGGTCGGGACCCCGGCGGCCCTGGTCGATACACACTGCCCCGAACGCCGCGTCGTATTTACGTCGGACGACGACGGCGTGGCGGATCGCCTGGCGCGGCTGCCGGCCACCCTGACCGTTTCGGGCCAGGGCCAATCGTATACGCTCGACGGCGCCGGCGACGCGTTTGTCACCGAGGTCATCTACTTAATCGCCCGCGAAGGCATCCACGTGAGCGGATTTCGGACGGAGATGCCGACGCTGGAGGATGTCTTCCTCAAACTCACCGGCCACGGAATCAGGCAATGACTGGCGGACGTTGCGCGTTAGCGCGTTGCACGTTACGCGTTGATTCATGGAATCACCCTGCACCGCCCTGGCGCACGCGCCACTACATCAAGCTATTAACCGAAAAACGTGCAACGCGCAACGTTATTAACTTTTAGGGGGATGTACCCATGCTAAACGGACTCTGGAAGCTGACCTGGATAGAGACCAAGGTATTTCTTCGCGAACCGATGGGCGTCTTCGGAACGATCGGCATTCCTGTCGTGCTCTTCATCGTGCTCGGCCGCGTGCTGGGCGCCGGAACCCCGCGGGCGGCCGAAGGCGCCTCGGTTCAGGTCCCTATTCTGGCCGCGCTGATGATCACCATCAGTGCGGTGTTGTCGCTCGTGGCCATCATCTCGATATACCGTGAGGGCGGCATCCTCAAACGCCTGCGCGCCACCCCGTTGACGCCGGTGACCATCCTCAGCGCGCAGGTCATCGTCAAGCTCGGGTTTACCGTCATCAGCCTGGTGCTGCTTGTGTTGGCCGGCCGGCAGTTTTTCCCGGGCGCGCTGACACCGCATGTCGCCAGCTTCTCCGCCGCGCTGCTCTTGAGTACGCTGAGTATTCTGTCGCTGGGATTTGTGATCGCCAGCCTCGTCCCCACCGCCCGGTTCGCGCAACCGATTGGCGCCGGCTTCATGTACCCGATGCTGGCCATCTCCGGTCTGTTTTTCCCCATCGACTCCCTCCCGACCGCGCTCAAAGGCTTCGCCTACCTGCTGCCGACAACCCACGCCGTTGCCCTCCTGGAAGCCACCTGGACGGTGGGCGATTGGGCCGGCCAGTGGCTGCATGTCGGCGCCCTGATCCTGGCATTCGCGGTCTGCACCGCCGTGTCAACAAAGGTCTTCCGCTGGGAATAGGCGCGATAACGCCTCAAACGTTTCTTCCGTACTCGCACTCAGCAAATCGGTACTCGTACTCGAAAGAACCGCACCTACGAACACATTCATTCCCGCTGATTTGGTAGCCGCAGGCGGATGATCGTCCCCTTCCCTTCCTCGCTCTCGGCGGTAATCGCCCCCCCGAGCAGCGTCATCAATTCTTTAGACAGAGCCAGCCCCAGGCCACAGCCTTCAAACGGCCGCGAGGCCCCGCTGCCGGCCTGCTCGAAAGGCATAAACAGCCGCGGCATATAACTGGTCGGTATCCCGATACCCGTATCGGCCACATCGATTTCGACCATCCCGTCGGACTCGCCGAGCCGGATGTGCACCTGGCCTTTGCTCGTAAACTTCAGCGCATTGCCGATGACGGATTGCAGGACGTGAACGACGAAGATCCGGTCGCTTTGCACCGTCAGGGTCTCCGGCCCCTCGACTCGCACCTCATTGTCGCCAGGACCGAGTTGGTCGACGACGTGGCGGACTTCGTGAACGAGTTCGAACCGGGATGGGGTCGGGACGGCGTTGCCACTTTCGGCCTGAGCGTAGAGCAGCATCGTATCGAGGGTGAGCAGCAATCGCGAACCACCCTGGTAGATAAAATCGGCGTACGGCCGTTGTTCGGGGCCGACCTCTTCCCGGAGGATCTCCGAGCCGCTCATGATGGCCGCAAGCGGCGTTCGCAGTTCGTGGCTAAGGTTGCTGAGCAGGGATTCTTTGAGGCGCAGATGGCGTTCCGCATGGTGACGGGCTTCGCGCTCGGCCTCAACTCGGTAGCTGTCCGAAACGTCCGTGATGATGCCGATCAGGCCGGCCGCCGCGTCGTCCGCGTGCTGCCTGGCCATCCGAATTTCAAGCCACTGGATGGATCCAGAGGGCATGATACGGTACGTGGTATAGGGTTTGTTTTTTGATGCAGAAGCGCGGAGGGCATCGTGCACCGAGGCGAAGTCTTCATCTAGCATAAAGAACTCATCCAATGGCCGGCCCATCGCCTCGTCGATTCCCTGATCCATCACATCCGCCCAGGCCCGATTCACAAAACCCAGCCGGCCAGCCGGATCGAGGGTAAAGACCACATTATTGATGCCATCGACAACACCCCGATAGCGTTCTTCGCTCTCCCGCAGTTCGTCCTGCAATTCGGCCTGGCGGCGGAGCTCGAGCCGCAATGCCACCTCTGTCATGGCGATGGCCGCCAGCTCGCTCAGCGTTTCAACCTCCTCGGGCGTCCACTTCCGGGGCTCACTTCCGAGCGCGCAGAGGGTGCCAAGCGTCTGTTGATCCGGCGTATTGAGTGGAATTCCCAGGTAGGTCAACGCCCCAAAGGCGCGTATCGCCTCGACATCACAAACGAGCGGATGTATCCGGGTGTCCTCGACAACAAGCGGCTCCCCGGAGGCAACGACATGCTTGCAGAACGAATACGACAACGGCATACTCCGCATCTGCGCCAGTTCGGGGGGCATGCCGGCGGCGCTTTTATAAAACTGCCGGTCGTGAGCGATCAACGAGACCAGGGTGACCGGAGCACCCAGCAAACGCCCCGCCAGCACGGTGATCCGATCAAAAGCCGCCTCAGGTGGACTATCGAGCAGGGCCGTGCGCTCCAGCGCGCGAAGCCGCTCCGGGTTCGTCAACGCGTCCTGAATCAGTTGCTCGTACGGCGACAGCTCGGCGATCATGGGGTACGGGGTAAGTCGAGAAACGTACCTCTGAAATCGGCCGGCCGCACAAATTCGTAAACCGCGTAACGTTTACGCGTTAAACGTTACGCGGCTTAACACGCTCAAATGCGCTATCTTAAACCTTAAACCTCATTCATTAAACCCCAACTCCTCACCCCGTCGCCTCCTGCACCAGCGCTTCCAGCTGGGGCGCAAACGGCTGATCGTACAACCGCTTGCCCGTGGCCCGATACAGGGCATTGGCAAGCGCGCCAAACACCGGCGGAAACGGAGGCTCTCCGAGGCCGGTGGGTTCGACGTCGTTTTGCACGAAGTGCACTTCGATCGCTTTCGGCGCTTCGTGGTTTCGAATCATGCGGTACCGGTCGAAGTTGAGCTGCTCGGGTGCGCCATCCACAAACGTTAGCTTCCCGTACATCGCATTGCCCACGCCGTCCACGATGGCCCCTTCCGCCATGTTGGTCGCCGCGTCGGGGTTGACGACAATGCCGCAGTCGACGGCGCAGCAGACATTGTTGATCACCGGCTTTCCATCGCGCATCTCAAGGTCCAGCACATGCGCCGCATACGAGTTGTGGCAGAAATAAGCGGAAACGCCCCGATGCACCCCGGGCCGCGCCTCGTTCCAGCCCGATTTCTCGCGCACGAGTTCGAGCACGCCGGCATACCGCGCCGCATCGTACTCATTGCGCTCGCCGATGGGGTTCGTCCGCGCCCGCTCCAGCAGCTCGAGGCGAAACGCGATCGGGTCCTTGCCGGCCGCCTCCGCCACCTCGTCCAGGAACGACTGTTCGACGCCGGCGATGAAGTTCGAGCGCGGCGCCCGGAAGGCGCCGATGGTGATGTTGGAGGGCACCGACCAATCCTCCGCCAGGTAGTTGTCCACCGCGCCCGCGGGAAAGCGGTTCGCGAACAGCGGGCTCTCCGGGATGCCGCCGGCCTTGATGTGGAAGCCGATCAGGTTGTTGTTGGCATCCAGCGCCGCCCGGTAGGTGGCCTGATAGGTGGGGCGATACACGCCGTAGGACAGATCGTCCTCCCGCGTATAAATCAACTTCACCGGCGCCTGCATCCGCTGCGAAATCACCGCGGCCTCGACGAGGTAATGGCTGTAGGCCCGCCGGCCGAAGCCGCCGCCCATCCGGCTCAGTTCGATGTGGATGTTCTCGGCGGGGATACCCAGACGCGCCGCGAGGGTCCCGACGATCAATCCGGGCCCCTGCAGAGGTCCGATGATTTCCGCCCGGTCCGCCGTCACGTGGGCGATGCAGTTGATCGGCTCCATCGCGTTGTGTACCAGGTACGGGGCCGAGTAGCTGCGTTCAATGACCTTCGCCGCCGTGCGAAACACCGCCTCCGGGTCACCATCACGACGCACGATATTTCCAGGCTTCGCGGCCATTTCAGAGATGATAGCGGCGTGATCCGTCGTGCTTTCGAGGGCGGCCGGGACCTTCACTGTCTGGGTGTTGCCGCCAAAGCCGCTCATCGTGAACTCGGTCGCGCCGGCCGGCTCCCATTCAATGTTCAGCGCGCGTTTGGCTTTCATCACCTGCCAGGTCGACTCGCCGACCACGGCCACGAGCTCGGGAAACGCGTTGGTATCAAAGAAATTGCGTGAATAGTCGTCTTCGAACGTCTTGAAGGCGAAGACATCTCGGATGCCGGACATCGATCGCGCGGCCGTGTCACCTATGGATTTCAACTTCATCCCAAACGCCGGCGGGTGGACGATCATCGCATGCAGCATCCCCTCCCGCTCCTGGTCCATCGCAAACAGCGGCTTCCCGGTCACGATCTTCTTTGCCTCCACGTTCTTGCGGGACGTGCCTACGATGTCGAACTCCTTGACATCCTTCAGCTCAACTTCCTCGGGCACCGGCAGTTCGGCCGCCGCCGAGGCGAATGCGCCATAGCCGGCCGTCTTCCCGCTGCCGGCATGCGATAACTGGCCCGCTTCGGTGGTGATCTCTTCCACCGGCACCTGCCACGAGGCTGCCGCCGCCTGGCGAAGCATGTGACGCGCCGCGGCACCCGCTGTACGCAGCCCGGTCCAGGCGCGCCGGATGCCCTGGCTCCCCCCGGTGAACTGCCCCCCATACAGGGCCGCGTTATAGGGCGCTTGCTCCACCAGAACGTTCTTCCAGTCCGCATCCAACTCCTCGGCCACGATCATCGGCATCGAGGTGATCACGTTCTGGCCGAATTCCGGGTTGGGCGCCACGATCGTGACGAGCCCATTTTCACCGATCCGGACGTACGCGTTGATCTCGTACCAGTTCTCCGGCATGGCGAGCGGCGGCGGCGCCTCCGGCCGGCAACCGGCGAACCAGTTAAATCCGATGAGCATCCCACCGCCGGCGAGCGAGGAGGCTTTGAGGAAGGATCGTCTGTTGAGTGTCGTTTTGACGGTGGCCATGAGGCTGCCCTGTACAGGTGAAAATGGATCGGTGCGAACGCGAGGGATGCGCTAGAGATGGGCCGCAGCCGTCTTTACGGCCGCTCGGATGCGGGTGTAGGTGCCGCACCGGCAGATGTTGCCGCTCATGCCGGCCGCGATCTCTTCGTCGCTCGGCGATGGGTTCTGCGCCAGCAGCGAGGCCGCGGTCATAATCTGGCCGGCCTGGCAGTAGCCGCATTGCGGTACGTCGTGCTCAAGCCATGCCTGTTGTACGGGATGAGATCCCTCCTCCGACAGCCCTTCGATGGTCGTCACCGCCTGGTCGCCCACACTCGATACGGGCAATACACACGAGCGCGTGGCCACACCATTAATGTGGATCGTGCAGGCCCCGCACTGGGCGATCCCGCATCCAAACTTGGTCCCGACCAGCTGCAGATGATCCCGAAGGACCCACAGCATCGGCGTGTCGGCATCGACGTCCACCTGGACGCGCTTTCCGTTGACGTTGAGCGTGAAATCTGCCATGATGATTTCTGGTTCGATGGAAAAACGGATGGGCCATGGACGCGATCCTTCCTCGCTAATCAGGCCATGATACGTCGCGGCACCCCGGTATTCGTCCCGACAATAGGGCAAAGTAGGCTCTGACGTCGAAAATCCAATAAAACGATCTACCAGAATCCTTGTACCATCCTGCAAGCCGGCACCAAGGTCCCCTCATCTCCCCACGAATTCCCCCTCTCATGTGTGCCCCCGGCTGGAATCGAACCAGCGACACCAGGTTTAGGAAACCTGTGCTCTATCCCCTGAGCTACGGAGGCGGTAAAACCCCTGTATCACGTATGCCGGCAAAGCGGGTTCCGGCAGACGGGGTACCGGGCGTCACCGCAACACCATCAATGGACGCGTCGCTTCGAACGCTCTGGATTCGTTGCTCATCCCCTCGGGTTCGTTGAAGATTCCCCAGGCGATGATGGCCGGGCATAACAGATCCTCATGCGCTTAAAAGGGCCTGGATACGGGCTGTCCGCTCCATGATCTCCAGGCACGCTCGGGTGTTGTGGTACGGACACTTCCAGGGCCCCACCTTATCCTCGTTGGTATAGGGGATTCCCTCGTTCGAGACCCGAAAAAACCACTCCCCGTGTTCGTGGTCCACAATATGGTGCTGGATGTACATCCAGCCGAGGGACGCATGCGCCAGGAAGACCTCGTCATGAACAAGCTCATAGGCATTCAAAAAACCTACGACGGCTTCCGCCTGGGGCCACCAATGCCGGTCCTCGTCCCGCCTTTCGGGCGTGGCATCGTTGTAGAGGCTTCCATCGGGCGCCACGCCGGCCTGGACGGTGGCGTGGACCATGTCGATGGCCGCGCGCTCTGCGCGTACGATCTGCCCGGGGTCGCCGGCCGCGCGCGCCGCATCGCACAACAGCCAGCTGGCCTCGATGTCGTGTCCGAACGAAACCAGCCGGCCGATGGCCGTCCAGTCCGCGTTCAGGGCCTGCTTCAGATGATGGGTCTTCGGGTCGATGATCGCGTCGAGAAACAGGTCGACCAACACCCTCAGCCGATCCCTCAACCGCTCGTCTGGCCAGAGACGAAGCACGCTCGCATAGGCTTCGAGCACGTGCAGCTGCGTGTTGGCCGACTTGGCGGAGACGGGGTCTTTCGGACTCAGCGACGCCATAGGCAGCCGGCGCCAGTCCGCGTCGTACGTCTCGAAATACCCGCCAAATTCGGGGTCGGCGGTGTATGTTTCGATGAGGGTGTACAGATCAATCGCCCGTTCGAGTGCCCCGGCGTCGCCAGTGGCTCGATGGTAGGCCGCCAGGGCGTACATGAGAAAGGCCTGCGCGTAGGTGCGTTTCTTCGTGTCGAGTCGCCGGCCCAAATAGTCCAACATCCAGTAGGCCCCGCCCCTTTCCCGATCCAGGAAATGATGTTGGATGTAGGCATACGCCCGGTCCGCGAGCAGTCGGGATTCGGTATCGCCGAGCACCCTCGCCGTTTCGCTAAACGTCCACAGGATGCGGGCATTCAAGACGATGCCTTTCGGGGCCTGCCAGTCCTGCACATTGTCCCCGGTGATGGCTCCGATAAAGCCGCCGTGGGTCGCGTCCACCGTCCGGCTCGTCCAATACGGCAGGATGTGAAGCGTCAATTCGCGGTAGGCGTCGGCGTGGAGGGCGCCGGCGAGATCGATGCTTTTCATCGCGTCTTGAGGTACCTCATATTCTGATCGATCAGCGCGATCCGCTGGTGCACGTTCGCGGCCGAGCGCATGCCATCGGCCGGCGTATGCATCGCGTAATCCACCAGATGCCCGACAGTCGTGGTCGCGACGTGCATGCGGGTATCCGAGCTGCCATAATAAATGAACACCGTCCCATCGTCATCTGCGATCCAGCCGTTGCTGAACGTCACGTTCGAGACATCCCCCACCCGTTCCTCCCCCTCCGGCGCCAGAAAATGGCCGGCCGGTGCGTGGGTCACGCGCCACGGCTCGTCTCGCGCCGTCATGTACAGATAAGTCACATACCGCAGGCCGGCCGCCGTACCGCGGACGCCGTGGGCCAGGTGCAGCCAGCCGGCGTCCGTCTTGATCGGCGGCGGCCCTTCCCCGTTTTTTACTTCTTTAATCGTGTGGTAGGCGCGCTGATCAACAATCCGCTCGTGGAGGATTACGGCCGGGACCATGGTCTCCGACAAGCCCCACCCGATGCCGCCGCCGGAGCCGGCATCGATAAATCCATCCTGCGGACGGGTGTAAAACGCGTACTTCCCATCGACGAATTCGGGATGCAGCACCACGTTGCGCTGCTGCGGGGAAGGTGTTTTCAGGTCGGGCAGACGCTCCCACGTCACCAGGTCGCGCGTGCGCGCGATGCCGCACTGCGCCACGGCGGACGAGAGGTCGCCCTTTGCCGCCTTCGGGTCTTTGCGCTCCGTGCAAAAGAGCCCGTAGATCCAGCCGTCGGCGTGCGCCGTGAGACGCATATCGTAGACGTTGACATCGGGGTCCTCCGTCTCGGGCATGACGACCGGGTAATCCCAGAATCGGAAATGATCGATGCCGTTCGGGCTCTCGGCCACGGCGAAAAATGATTTCCGGTCGACCCCTTCCACGCGGGCGACCATCAGGTAGCGGCCGTTAATGTTGATGGCGCCGGCGTTGTACACCCCGTTCACGCCCTGCCGCTCCATCAACAATGGGTTGGTGGCCGGATTGAGATCGTACCGCCAGAACAGCGGCGCATGCGCCGCTGTGAGCGCCGGGTACCGATACCGCGTGTAGATGCCATTGCCGCCGGGCAATGGTTCGTTGTGGCGCTGGATCAGCGCCTCGTACTCGCGTTGAAGCATGCCGAGGCGCTCTGCAAACGCCGACGGTGTTGTAGCCATAGGATTCATGAACAGGATTCCGTTTCGATTATAAGACGCGACATGGCGCATCACCCTGTAGGGACACGCTACAGCGTGTCCGCCCAAACGCCGAGCGCTATCCGGCGCGAGACGATACAGCGTGTCCGTTCACAGGCCGCATCGCATGCGTAGCCCTTATGCCGGGGTATCGCGAATGGCGTCGTACCAGTTCAGCTTCAGGAAGAGCGACGTCGCGGCGACAACCGCCACACCGATCGCGAAGGCCGTGAAATCTTCCAGTACGAGAAAGATGCCGGTCGCCGTCAGCGCCGTTTGCCAGACGATGCCGACCGCCACATTCACCATATCCCGCGCGAAATCCCGATTCGCGAGAATCGAGGGGCTGTCTGCGACCACTTTATCGTGGATCGGCTTCCAGAACCCCCAGGGGCGAACCTTCAGGTAAAACGCCTTCAGCACGGCCTCGTCATCCGCCGGCGTCAGCAGGCTGCCCGCCACGCAGCGGGCGACGGAGATCACGAGCAGCGCCGGAAACGCGTACACGGGTTTCGCCTCGCCAAACGCACCCGGCCCGAATATCCCATCCATCAGCATGGGCACGAAGCCGGCCGCCAGCATCCCGGACACCATCCCCCAGAAATAGCCGTAGCTGTTGAACCGCCACCAGTACCATTTCAGGAGATTCGCGGCCGCGTAGCCCCCGTACAACGCACCGACGATCCAGAGCACCAGGCTGTTCAGGTTTGGAACGAAGAATCCTAACCCCGTGCCGATCAGCACGACCGCGATCGAGGCCGCGTAGCTCATCCGCACATAGGTTTTCTGGGGCGCGTCCGGGCGGATGTAGCGTTTGTAGATGTCGTTCACGATATACGCCGGCGCGGCATTTACCGTCGCCGCGTAGGTAGACATAAAGGCCGCGAGCAGCGCCGCGATGAGCAGGCCCAGCAAGCCCGTCGGGATGAACTCGCGCATGGCGAAGGGCAGCACCAGTTCAAAATCCACTCCGGGCCCCATCGCGTTGAGCTCATCGCTAAAAAAGACCAGCGCCAGCACCGTCAGGCCCGTGATCAGCATATACCTGGGCACGAGCAGCACGAGGCTAACGAATCCGCTCATCTTTGCCGCCTCTTTTGGCGTGCGCGCTGAAAGTACCCGCTGCATGTCGTAGTTCGGCGCCGGCCCCGCGGCGCTCGCGAGGTAGCCTTTAAACAGCATCAGCAGAAAAAAGATAGAGAAGAGCTCCCACCCGTCGGAAGCGATTTTCTGGTTGGCCGCATCCATCAAGCCCGACCAATCCAACCCCAGATGCCACCCAAAAAACAGCTCCCGCCAGCCGGCGGGCACGGCAGCGTCCAGCATCGCCGGCGATACCTGGTACATCGCGACAATCCCAACACCGATACAGGCGATGGTCATGACAAAAAACTGGAGGACTTCCGTAAAAACCACGCTGAACATCCCCCCCTTCACCACATACAGCGTCGTCAGCGCTGTGATGACGAGGCCGTAATAGTGCGCGTTGCGCTCCGAGTCCGCCGCCAGCTCCCACGGTAGGAACGTCGCGGCGAACTTCCCAATCCCGATAAACCCGTAAGCCAGAAACCCGATGACGTTCAACAGCGCGAAGACGACCACGGTGAAATGCGCCAATCTGGATCCGCGTCCCTCGCCAAACCGGAATGTGATCCATTCCGCCCCGGTCATCACCTCGGATCGGCGCAGCCAGACCGACAGGTAGATCATCAGGAAGATCTGGTTAAACACCGGCCATAACCACGGAATCCATACACTCTTGAGGCCATAGACGAACAAGAGGTACACCATCCACATCGTCCCGCTGATATCAAACATGCCCGAAGCATTCGACAGGCCGAGCATGTACCATGGGATGGTTTTGCCGCCAAGGAAGTAACTTTCCAGATTTTTGGATGCCCGCTTCGAAATCCAGAATCCGATGACGATCGTCGACACCACATAGGCCCCGATGATGAGGAGATCGATGAGGGGTAGGGTCATACGTGCCGGCGCCGCTTATTTATTCCATTTATTTTATTAAACGAGAGGGTAGGAAACAGATTTGGGAAATTCAAGTCAAGCCAGCGCCCGGGCCACCCTCAAATAACGCCCGAGTCTCGGCAATTACGGCTGCTTTTTGCGCATGCGGCGCCCGCGCCTTACCATCCAGCGTTCTTCCACACCTACACCAGAACTCTGTGACCGACCCTACGGCCCTGGACCGCCGCGCCATCTTCGGGTGGGCGATGTACGACTTCGCCAACTCGGCCTTCACGACGCTTGTCGTCACGTTTATCTACGCCACCTACTTCACCCAGGCCATCGCCGAGGACGCAACAAGCGGCACGGGCTACTGGTCGATCGGGGTGACGATATCGGCGCTCGCGGTGGCCATCCTGTCACCCTACGCCGGCGCGATTGCCGATCAGGGCGGCTACCGCAAGCGGTTTCTGTTGTGGTCGACCATCCTCGGGGTGCTTGCCACCGTGCTGCTGTACTTCCCGCAACCGGGACAGATCTGGTTCGCGATCCTGGTGTTTGCCCTCGGCAATTTCGCATTCGAGATCGGTATCGTATTCTACAACGCGTTTTTGCCCGACCTGGCGCCGCCGGAGAAGATCGGCCGGATTTCCGGGTATGCCTGGGGCCTGGGGTATCTAGGCGGGCTGTTGTGCCTGTTTGTCGCCCTGCTGGTGTTCATACTGCCCGAGCAAGCGCCATTTGGGCTGGATAAAAGTACGGGGGAACACGTGCGCGCCACCAACCTGCTGGTCGCCGCCTGGTTCGCGCTATTCTGTATCCCAATCTTTGTGCTGGTTAAAGAGGAAAAGAAGGATAAACTGCCCCTGACACGCGAATTACTCGCCTCGTCCACCCGCCAGTTCGTCGACACCTTCCGGGAGATCCGCACCTACAAGCACCTCTTCCGGATGCTCGTCGCGCGTATCTTTTATAACGACGGGCTCACGACGATCATCGCCTTCGGGGCCATCTATGCCGCGGGAACGTTTGGGTTTGACACCACGCAGATCCTGTATTTCGGTATCGCGCTCAACGTGTCCGCCGGCCTTGGCGCATTTGCCTTCGGATACCTGGACGACCGATTGGGCGGCAAAACGACGATCCAGATCTCGAACCTCGGCCTCATCGCCGCCGCGACCCTCGCCGTCTTCGCGCAGAGTGAGTTGATGTTCTGGGTGGCCGGCGGCTTCGTCGGGCTGCTTATGGGCCCGAACCAGTCGGCCAGCCGCTCCCTCATGGGGCGCTTCGTCCCGAAAAACAAAGAAAACGAGTTCTACGGATTTTTTGCCTTCTCGGGCAAGGCCACCGCGTTTATGGGGCCGTTTCTACTCGGCCGTTTTACCCAGTGGTTCGACAGCCAGCGCGCCGGCGTCGCCGTGGTCATCGTCCTCTTCATCATCGGCGCCAGCCTGCTCCAGTCCGTCAACGAAGCCGAGGGCCGCGCCGCGGCCGGAAGAGAGGGATGATGGGTGGTCGATGGTTGATAATCGATAATCGATGGTAGATAATCGATAATTGACCATTGACCATTAATTATTAACCATTAATTACATCCCATGACCCCGCTTTCCGCCATCACCACCGCCCTCGAGGCCTGGGCGCCGCCGGCCACGGCGCAGGGGTACGACAATGTCGGCCTCCAGGTGGGCGATCCGGCCGCATCCGTCGACACGGGGTTGCTGGCGCTGGATCTGACGCCGGCGGTGGTGGACGAGGCGCTGGCGGTCGGCGCACAGCTCATCATCACCCATCACCCGCTGATTTTTAAGCCTTTGCGGCACATTCGGAGCGGCGACTGGCACGGCGAGCTGGTGCTGCGCCTCGCGCGGGCCGGCATCTCGCATTATGCCATCCACACCAACCTGGACGCCGCGTATGGCGGGGTCTCGATGGCGCTGGCAGAGCGTTTGGGCTTACAGGAAGTCAAATTCCTGCGACCGATGACCGATACCCGCTGCAAACTAGTCGTCTTCGTGCCGGAGACCCATTTCGAACCCGTTCGCCGCGCACTGGCCGAGGCCGGCGCCGGGGTCATCGGGCACTACGATTCGTGCGCCTTTGCTGGCTTCGGGCAGGGCTATTTCCGGCCGGGACTGGATGCCTCCCCACACGTCGGGCAGGCCGGCGGTCCGCTCGAAACGGTGAATGAACGCCGCCTCGAGGTCGAGGTGGCGCGGTGGGCGCTGCCCCGTAGCCTGGATGCTCTGCGCGCCGCACACCCGTACGAAACTGTCGCCTACGACGTATACCCCGTCCTCCAGCCCGACACCCGCCTCGGCATGGGCGCCATCGGGGTCACCGAACCGCTGCCGCTCCGCGCGTTCCTCGAGCGGGTCCGCTCGGTCCTCGACGCCAACCACCTCCGGTTCACCGGCACCCTCGACGCCCCGGTACGTCGCGTCGCCGTTTGCGGCGGCTCGGGGAGTGATCTGATCGGGGACGCGCTCCGCGCCGGAGCCGACGCACTGGTGACGGCGGACGTGACCTACCACCGGTATTTCGATGTCCTTGACGCCGCCGGCCACCCCCGCATGGCCCTGATCGATGCCGGCCACTACGAAACCGAACACCACACCGCCCCGATGCTTCAATCGTGGCTGGCGGCGCGTTTTGCGAATGTTCGGTGGATTTGTGCATCGCGTGGGACAAACCCGGTCCAGTCGTTCCCCTGAACGCCGACGCTAACTTCGCCTCGCCTGTCTGGAATCGCCGATTTCAGGGGAAGAATCGCCGGCTGGTTTGATCGGCCAGCGGGTGACAACCTACGTGGCCGGGCGAACCTTCCGGGCCGTTGGCGGTTTATCCTGTTTGCGTTTGAACACCAAGGAAGCCCAAAAAACCTGAGAGTCGACCATGTCAAGCATTGTCCATGAAAGTGGCATCGGTGAACAACTCAAGGCGCTCATCCGCCTGCAACACGTCGATAGCCGGATTGATCGGCTGGAGAAGATGCGCGGGGACCTCCCCGATGAAATCCGGGACCTGGAGGACGAGAAGACCGGCCTCGAGACCCGCCTGAGCAACCTCAAGCAGGAGGAAAAGGAGAACGAGGTCGGCTCGCGGCAGGCCGAGATGACGATCAAGGAAAGCGAGGGCCTGATCAAGAAGTACGAGGAGCAGCAGCTCCAGGTACGCAACAACCGCGAGTACGACGCACTTACAAAGGAGATCGAAGCGCAGAAGCAGCGGATCGTGGATTCGAATCTGCACATCGAGCAGATCAAGATGACCACGATCTCCAACAAAGTCGCGTTCGAGGAAGCTCAGGTTCGGCTGAAGGACCTGCTCGATATCCTCGGCGGAAAGCGGAAGGAGCTCGACGAAGTGTTGGGCGATACCAAACAGGAGCAGGACGAACTGGAGGCGAAGCGCGCCGAAGCCGAAGGTGCGGTTGACATGCGGTACCTACGCGCGTACAAGCGCCTCCGCAACCGGCTGCGCGATGGCCGTGCGCTCGTCCCGCTCGAGCGCGGCGCCGCCTCGGGGTACGCCGTGCCGCCACAGCGTCAGGTGGAAATCCGCCAGCGGAATCGCATCGTCGCCTGCGAACACACGGGCCGGATCATCGTCGACAGCGAATTGTACCTGGAGACGATCACCGAACTCGAATCCGCGATGCCGTCCGCCAGGTAAAAGGATCGCACCAGCGGATTTCTTTCAGTACCAGATTATCGCCGGCCGGATCATCGCATCCCGCGCAAGCGGGGTGAGGAAAGTCCGAACACCACAGGGCGCCGTGCTTCCTAACAGGAAGGTCTCGCCATGCGCGAGAACAGCACGTGCAACAGAAAGCAAACCGGCCGATGGCCCCCTCGCGGGGCACAGGCTACGGGTGAAAGGGTGGGGTAAGAGCCCACCGGCGTTCCAGGCGACTGGGGCGGCCAGGTAAACCTCACGGGGTGCAAGGCCAAACAATCCCGGCCCGATGGGGCTTCGGCAACGTCGGATAGGGCGGCCCGTCGAACGGGATGGGTAGGCCGCTAGAGGCGTGCGGTGACGCACGTCCAAGATAAATGATGATCACTTCCTCCTGACGGACGCGGTACCGTTTGAGGGAGACAGAATTCGGCTTACAGGCCGGCGAGAGCTACCGCAAAAAAGAAGGCAGCAGGATCCGTCCTGCTGCCTTCGCCTTTTTCTGCTATTCCGGGTACCTTCGGTGAAACGCAACAGGGTGCGCCTCTACCCATTTCACGCCTCTACCGCACGGCCACTTAGTTATTAGCCTCTCCGGCCGGAGCGGTTTCAGGAGCCGGCTGTTCCGTGGAAGGCGCGGGCGGAGGCAGCACCGGCGCGGCTTGCTCGGTCGGCTGACCCTGAGCCCGCTGCTGGAGCACGCTATTCCGCGTCTCGCCTTTGTCGATCAAGAAGTTCGACAGGACGCAGAGCACGATAAAAAGGCCCGCCATCGTCCAGGTGGCTTTTTCAAGAACATCGGGCGCCTGCCGCGCGCCGAGCATCTGTTGCGTACCACCGGAGGCAATGCCGGCCAGACCGCCGCCGCGCCCACTCTGAAGTAGGACGACAAACGTCATCAGAACGGCGATAATGGCGATGAGGACAATCAGAAAGGTATACATGAGCTTCAAGTCGGTTACGGAACCCTGCGTTTAATCGTATCACCCCCGAGAAGATCCGCTATCATAGGGGAATTTGCTGCCCCCTATCGGAGCCTGTCCGCCGCCAGCCGCAGGGCCAGCGCGGTCTTCATGTCGGTGATGCCACCGGTCGCCACGCGGTGGAGGGCATCTTCGAGCGACAGGTAGACGACCTCGACGAACTCGTCGGCGTCCGGCCGCGCGCTTCCCTGACGAAGCGAGTGGGCCATAAAAAAGTAGATGCACTCGTCGCTGAACCCGATCGCCGGGTGAAAGGCCCCCAGGGGCTCAAGCCGATCACACGACCAGCCCGTCTCCTCTTCCAACTCGCGCATGGCGGCGCGCTCGGGGTCGTCGCCGGGACCATCGAGCTTGCCGGCCGGCACCTCCAGAAACTCACGATCCAGCGCATACCGGAACTGCCGCACCAGCACCACCCGCCCATCCGGCAATACGGGCACCACGGCCGCCGCGCCGGGATGGACAATGCGTTCGCGGACGCCCTCGTTGCCATCCGGCAGGAGCACCACGTCCCGATAGACATCCAACAACTGACCGCGGAATACGGACTCGGACGCCAGGCGTCGTTCTTCCAGGGATTTCATGGGGTTGCCGGATGGTGTCGTTGATAATGAAGCATGAGACCGGCGCAGGCGGCAATCGCG
>JBGSPJ010000319.1:0-2265 GCA_041738655.1 Rhodothermales bacterium
GAAACAATGATCCGTCCGCCAAAACTACCAGGGCCGCGCCGGCCTTCCGGCTGCTCCGTCGCCGGCGCTTTCAGCAGCGCGGCTTGCGTCCAGGAGCCGCCGTCGCTTTCAAACACCCTTACGGCGCCGCCGGCTTCACCCGGAGCGCCCACAAGCACGTGCTCGCCGTGGAGCGCGACATCATAGCCGAACGCGCTTTTATCCTGCGCGGACGCGATTTTTGTATACGCCCACGAGCCGGCCGTGAATACGTATGCATCGCCCCGGCCATCCCCCGCGCGCCAGGCGCCGACCACGAGTTGGTCGTCCGAGGCCGCTAACGCATAGCCGAAGGCATCGCCGGGGAGAGCTTCCGCCGGCGTCAGAATGGTCTCTTCCACCCAGGCCCCGTTCTTTTTCGCGAAGACATGGACGGCGCCGCTGAAGGACTCGGCATCGAACGAGGCGATGTAGAGCCGGCCGCCGGCCATCGCGAGGGCGCTGGTCCGGTTGGCGGCGCGTTCGTTGGCGCCGGCGAACAGGGCGTTTTCGGCCAGCGCCGAGGGCTTAATCACGCCGGCCGCGTTCCACGTCCCGGTGGCATCCTTTTCATAGACATACGCCGCCCCAAGCCCGGGCGCGCCGATCACAAGCGAGGATCCGTGCACCAGAATGGAACGCCCGAATACGTCGCCGATTCTACCATCCGGCGCCCGGAATTCACCGGCTTCGACCCACTGGCCGGCGGCGTCCTTCGTGTAGCGGTACACAGACCCCGGCAGCTCCTCCCCTTCCGGCCAGCCGACAGGCGCGGAACCGACAAACAGTTCGCCATCCCCGACGGCCGACACCCCGCCGAAACCCCGGCCCGAGGGCATGGCGCCGGTGTAGAGGGTCTGGCCGGCGGCGGAGGCGGTCATAACAAATGAAAGAAGAAGAAGGAGAAAAGGCTTCATGGCTTCAAAAATCAAGGGTGGATGGCTTTCTGGCGCTTTAATATAGGCAATGACAATGAAGGGCACTACTAGGACACATTGAACCCGTGGAGTATCCGTTCCGGGTGACGGGTTCAATGTTCCGGGAAAGCAGGCGCGAATCGTGCGATTACCCGGAACTCCGAACACGGAACCCGATCACGTCATCCCGCAAATTCAAGTAGTCAGTCTACTAGGCCGGCAGGTTGTTGCCGCCGAACCATCATGGCGCTCACACCGTCTCCGGGTCCGGGTGCTCCCAGGCCCCGCGGTACGGCCGGCGCAGTTTGTACGTCGCCTCCGGATCCCCGACGACCGTGCGCGAGGCCGGGTCGTAGACGATGGGCCGGCCGCCGAGATCCATCGACATATTGGCCATGATGCAGCTGGCGGACGAGATGTGGCCCTGCAGGATGTCGGCCACCGGGCGCCCGCCGCCGTCGATGGCGGCGAGGAAGTCGATCATGTGCCGGCGCATCGCCGGCGCGGCGAACAGCTCGATGTCCTTCTCCGTAAGATCTTCGGGAAATTGCTCGCGTTCATAGAGGCATTCCTGCCGAACCCGCTCGCCCTGACCGACGGGGATGAAGTCGTACTGCTGCGGGCTGCCGGCCAGGGTGCCCTTGTCGCCGTAAATCTTAAACGACCAGGGGTACTCCGGGTCCGCCGGCGTCCCCCAGCTCCGGTGCTGCCAGACGCAGTTCAACTCGCCGTGTTCAAACACCGCGTGCTGGGTGTCGGCCGTGGTGGCTTTGGAGGCTTTCTGGACGTAGATGCCGCCGGTAGAAGAAATCCGGTTCGGCCAGCCGAGACCCAGGATCCAGCGGACGGCGTCGTACATGTGGACGCACATGTCGCCCATGATGCCGTTGCTGTATTCCATCATGGCCCGCCACCAGCCGCGGTGCGGGAGGCCGTCGTACGGGCGCAGCGGCGCGGGGCCGGCCCACATCTCGTAGTCGAGGAAGTCCGGCACGGGCTCCAACTCCGGCGATCGGTTGGCCCGCATGTGGTAGTAACAGCACATCTCGACGTGAGAGACCTCGCCGAGCAAGCCGGAGTCGACGTACCGTTCTTTCGCCTCGATCAGGTGCGGCGTGCTGCGGCGCTGCATGCCGACCTGCACAACGCGATTGTGCGATCGGGCGGCGTCCAGGATCGCCTGCCCCTCGAGCACGTCAACGCTGATCGGCTTCTGAAGGTAAAGGTCGCACCCGGATTCGATTGCCGCGATGGCCGGCAGAGCGTGCTGGTGGTCGGGCGTGGCGATCAGAACAAGATCGAGATCCTTCTCGGCCAGCATCTTGTTGTA
>JBGSPJ010000363.1:0-4793 GCA_041738655.1 Rhodothermales bacterium
GTCTACGCGAGGAGCAATCCACAGCGAACTCGACACCAACCAACTGACCCGACGCAACAACAAAGAGGCTCGTCACCTCAGCCGAAAACCCGGACATTTTCGGTCGGCGAAACCCGGACATTTTCAGTCGGCGTTGACACCGCCAGCGACAATTACATTACGAACAAACCAGAGCACTTCACGCCGACGGGTGGACGTTCTCGGCGATCGCTCGTCACCTGGGCATCCAGCGACAGACGGTGAGTGCGTATTGCCACGCGAGCGCATTCCCAGACCGCGGCCGGGTCACGAAACTCGATCCGTACAAAGCGTACATCGTTGAGCGATGGAACGCTGGATTCCCTACAGGCACGGTGCTTTTTGCGGAGATCGTTCGGATGGGGTATCGCGGGCAACGCTCTGTCGCTCTGGCCTACATCACGCGGTTGCGAGAGGTGTCCAGATTGCCGGCCCGTTCGAGGATGCTCGCGACGGAGGTCACGGTGAACGACCAGCGAGCAAGCAAGATCACATCGCGGCAAGCCGCCTTCCTCGTGTTACGACGCTCGCCGAACGAAGAGGAAGTATCAAAAATTGCGAGATGGCGGGCAGCACACCCTGACCTCGATGAAGCCATCATTAGGACATTGGATTTGGCCGATATCTTTCGAAAGAAGCGAACCGCCGATCTGGATCGCTGGCTTGACGACGCATCGGAGAGCACAATCGCGCCGCTTCGAGGATTTGCTCGGAGTCTTCGTCGTGACGAGAGCGCTGTCCGAGCCGCTGTTGCCTCGCCCTGGAGCACCAGTCCCGTAGAGGGACACATCAACCGCTTGAAAACCCTCAAACGGCAAATGTATGGCCGCGCAAAGCTCGATCTGCTGGAAAAACGGCTGCTCTACTCGAGTGAGTGATCACCAAAAACGGCCAAGAACCGAATAAAATCGGATTAAGTGGCCGGAATCGTCGGAATACACATCCAACGTGGCTTTTCTTCTGGGCTGTACGGTTGGCGTATGCCTCAATCTGCCATTCCATACGGGTGTAACCAACGGGAGTATTTTTTGGATCGAACAGCCCTAGAACGCAGATAGGTATGGATTTACTTATCTGCCATCCTTGGAGGATTGCTGGTGGGCAGCGCGTGAATCGGCGTTAACCAATACTTCGAGGCGGGTTACTTGTTCAGATAAGGATTATCATGGAAAAGTGGGCTTTCTACGCCTTTGTGTCGATGTTCTTCGCGGGCTTTACCTCGGTAATTGCCAAGATGGGCTTGGCGGGCATCTCCGGCGAGCTTGGCTTGACCATCCGCACGCTGTTCGTGTGCGGCTTCGTGCTGTTCTTTGCCGTACTCTCCGTGCCCATGTCGGAGCTGGCCGCCGTGGGCCAGCGCAATCTGCTGTGGCTGGGTTTATCCGGCGTCACAACCGCGTTGTCGTGGATCTTCTACTACAAAGCCCTAAAAGCGGGCGACGTGGCTACCGTGGCGCTGATCGACAAAGGCAGCGTGGTTGTGGCCATGCTGCTGGCCTGGCTGGTTCTGCGCGAGGTCATCACCATGCGTATGGTGATAGGAGCGGCGCTGATCGTTGCTGGCTTGCTGGTCATCGCCAGGATGTGACGATCGCATGGCTTGGCGTGCTTTGTTATCCGTTTTCTGAAGCCACCCCGAGGAGGCGTACGGGTGCGTGCAGGCCGTGCAGCTGGGCCGAAAGATTTACGTCCTACACGCCTTCCAGAAGAAGTCGAAGCAGGTCATCAAAACACCGCAGCAGGACATCGACACGATTAAACAACGCTACAAGGAAGCCCGAGAGATCGCGAAACATGAAGAGTAAATCATCCATCGACCCCGAAGAAGGCACCGCCAACGTCTTCGCCGATTTGGGCCTGGACGATGCGGACGAGCTGTTCGCTCGCGCGCAGATCGGCTTCCACGTGTTCAAACTCATCAAAGACAGAGGCCTCAAGCAGCGCGAGGCCGCCGAGCTGCTTGCCATCGCCCAGCCGGATGTCTCCCATCTGATGAACGGCCATTTCTGCCGCTTCACGACGGAAAAGCTACTGGACTTCCTCAAGCGGCTGGATCAGAAGGTTACTATCCAGATCAGCCCCCATAAGGCCGGCGAACCCAACCAGGAGGTGGGATTCGCGTTGTAGATGCTGATTCGTGTTGCACGGAGTGGGGTCATGGCAGAGAGACTGTTTCTTGGCCGTAGCCCTCCGATAGTACGAATGGCTCACGTGCCGAGTTTTCGCCGCGCCATCAATCGCGTATTATATGGCTGAAGGCTGGTATGCCTTATTATAAAGGCAGTACGCGCCAGGAGATTTCGCACTCGCAGCCATAATCGACATTCGGACGGCGACCGACGGCCGGGTTTATATCGGTAGGAACGCCCTGATTTATCGTTTTGTGCACCGACAACAGCCTGGGCCGGACTTGTCAGGGCAAATCGCCCTGATAAGCAGTGTGTATCCCGCTTGCGAGCGGATCGAATCCATCTTAACCCGGGGTATACTCCATGACGAGATTCACGGAACTCAACGCCTTATTCATCAACACGTCGCTAAAGAAGAAGGCAGAGGAGAGCCATACGAGGTTGCTCCTTAATGCTTCCTCGTCGATCATGGCAAAGAATGGCGTTTCGGTCGAACACTGGCATCTGGCTGCACACGACATACCACCGGGCGTCTTTCCGGATATGACAGAGCACGGGTGGGAGAAAGACGAATGGCCCAAGCTTTGGGAGAAGGTGAAAGCGGCTGAAATCCTGGTTGTGGGTACTCCGCTTTGGTTGGGGGAGGAGAGTTCGATTTGCCGTATACTGATCGAACGGCTGTACGCGATGTCTGGTGAACTCAATGATAAGGGGCAGTCGATCTATTACGGTAAAGTCGGAGGCTGCGTGATCACCGGGAACGAAGATGGAATCAAGCACACGGCAATGACCATCGGATACGCGTTAAATCACTTGGGTTATACAACGCCGCCACAAGCCGATTGCGGGTGGATCGGCGAGGCAGGTCCCGGACCCTCGTATGGTGACGCGAAGGAAGACGGCGGACGTGTTGGCTTCGACAATGACTTCACGCAGCGGAACACCACGATTATGACCTGGAATTGCATGCATCTCGCACGGCTGCTCAAGGAGTCGGGAGGGTTCCCGAACGAGGGCAATAACCGTGAGGCATGGAAAGCTGGAGAACGGTTCGGCTTCGAAAACCCGGATGGACAAACGGGATAACAAAGCGCTTCACCGGACGGCAATTCCGCTGCGCTCCATTGCCGCCGGTGAGCTTGGACGTTAGGCAGCGTAGGGCGAAATGGCGATCGGGTGCGGTAATGGCTGTTATTCCTTGACCTCGGACGGCTCTAAAACCGTGATGTCCGTAACCGAAAGGAAGTCTCGCGGGTGGAGCGTTAGAATATGAGTGATGCCATGCTCGAGCATCAGGGCTACCAGGCGAATATCGTGAACATGATTCCCTGAAATCTGTAGCTCTCTAACAAGCGCAAGCCATCGCTCAAACACCTCGTGCGAATCGTCGAGCAGGGGAAACTGGCTGCGAAGCCGAGCGATCTCCGCCAGACATTCTTTGGTGTCTAGTCCCAGTCCATTGACCTCTTCAGGCCTGGTTGCTACTGACCAGAATTCAATGAGAACCCAGGCCTTCAAGACTCAGGTATGCCCCTGACCGAGAAGGATTCTTACGGCTTGACGTGCGATGGGGCGTTCCGCGGCTTTCGTGTCCGCCGTAACACGGACCCCAAAGGGCAGTTGGGCCTTGTCGCTATGCTCGGCGAGTGCCCCCAAAAGCAGGTCGGCAAACCACTCCTGCTTTTCAGCGGGTAACGCCTGCACGCGCTCGATTGCTTGTTTAAGTCGTGTCGTCATAAAAATATCTTCCTCGATTATACCACAGGAGAACGCAAAGCAAAGGGGGGCGGTTTCTGAGGGCGGGTAAGCCGCGCGGAGGCCTTATAAATTAGGGGCGCAGGCGTGAGATACGGATCGGAGAGGGGGGGCGCCTGTAAAAGGAACTTTGCCTTTCAGCAGCGTTTACGAATCAGGGCCAAAAGCATACTATTTGGCGCGCTCGGGCTGATATTCTTGTACAGAAACGGTCCTTTTCGTCATCGCGGGCAACATCGGCATTCGGACGGCGACCGACGGTCTGGTTTATATCTGTAGTAACGCCCGTGTTTATCGTTTTATGCACCGAGTACAGCCTGGGCCGGACTTATCAGGGCAAATCGCCCCGATAATCAGTGGTTGGGCAGACAAGGAGCGGGGATGAACCAAAAGATCGTGAAGGGATCTCAAGTCTTCCCCTCGGGTGCAGTCTGGCGCTTACCGAACTCGTGGCTATGACCGACGGGCTGTTGCCAGTTTACCAGCGTCTTCACGCAGGCCAGCGCGAACGACCCCGCAAACCATGGCACTACAAGATTCACAGTACGATCTCTACCAGGCCCTCGCGCGACAGCTCCGCGCAGATTCGATTCGGTGCTCGACCGCGGCGGGCTCCGTCCATCCCACCTCCTCGCTCTCCGCGGCCGATCTGGTGGCGGTGCTGCTTGCGGGGCATCTCAGCTACGACAGGTCCAGCTCGGCCCTCCCCGCAAACGACCACCTCGTTTTCAGCAAGGGGCACGCCTCGCCGCTCTGCTACGCGCTCTTCCGTGCGGCCGGCGCGATCGGCGACGAGGAACTGATGTCCTATCGCCGGTTCGGCAGCCGTCTCGAAGGCCACCCCACGCCGATTCTCCCGTGGGTCGACGTCGCGACCGGATCGCTCGGCCA
>JBGSPJ010000408.1:0-2120 GCA_041738655.1 Rhodothermales bacterium
CGCGCGGGCGATGGCGCGCGGGCGATGGCGCGCGGGCGATGGGACGCGACACCGACCGGGGTGGCTTGCGATTGGGGCACCGGGGGCAATATGTTACACCGCGACGGGCGATGACCTTGGCTCCGCGTCATACACTGTATCGGACACACCATGAATACACTCTATTTATTGGCGTTTTTCTCTCTCGCGGTCTCGTCGGCCCTCGCTCAGGAAGCCTCCCCCTTCCGCCCACTCGATCTCCCGGCGGCCAACAGCTACCGCACCGGCTCCGGCCGGCCGGGGGTGGACTACTGGCAGCAACGGGTCGACTACGTCATCCGCGCCGCACTCGACGTCGAAAAAAACGAAATTACGGGCTTGGAAACCATTCGGTATACTAACAATTCGCCGGATGCACTGCCCTACCTCTGGATGCACCTCGAACAGAACATGTGCGCCCCGACAAGCGTCACGAACCAGCTCGACCAGCCGCCCTTCATCTTCCTCGGGTCGGTGTTCGATTTTTCGTGCCAGGGCTTCGAGGGCGGCATCTTCATCAACCGGATCGCGTCCGCCGGCCGCGACCTCGCCCATCACATCTACAATACCACGATGCGCGTAGACCTTGCCGAGCCGCTTCCGCCCGGCGGGGTGCTCGAGTTCGAGGTCGACTGGCGCATGATCATCCCGCCCTACGGCGGCGCCCGCATGGGGCGCGACGAGGCCCTCTACGAAATCGCCCAGTGGTACCCGCGCCTGGCGGTGTACGACGATGTCCGCGGCTGGAATAACGAGCCCTACATCGGCGCCGGCGAGTTTTATCTGGAGTATGGGGATTTCGACGTCACGCTGGACCTGCCGGCCACCTACCTGGCCGTCGCCACCGGCGAACTGCAAAATCCCGAGGCCGTCCTGACATCAACCCAGCGCGAACGCCTCGCCCGCGCCATCCAGTCCGAAACGCCCGTATCGATCGTCACGAAGGACGAAGCCGGCAAGCCGGCGCAAACCCGCCCCACGGCCTCGGGCCGGCTCGCATGGCACTTTAAAGCGACGGACGTGCGCGACTTCGCCTTCGCGGCCAGCCCGAACTTCCGCTGGGATGCCGCCGGCTGGAACGGGGTACTCATCCAGACCCTTTACCGCTCCGAGGCTACAAAATGGGAGGAAGCCATCCGCATGGCCGTCCATTCCATCAAGACCTTCAGCGAGATGTGGCATCCTTACCCCTATCCGCACGCCACAACGGTCGAAGGCCCCATCGAGGGAATGGAGTACCCGATGCTGACATTCGTGCCGGACAATGCCCGCGTGGAAGATCTCCACTGGGTGCTGGCGCACGAGTTCGGGCACGAGTGGTTTCCGATGCTCGTCGGCTCCAACGAACGCCTCTACCCGTGGATGGATGAGGGCTTCAACACCTTCATGGACCTGTTCGTGGCGGCGGATTATTACAAGGGCACCGAATACGGCGCGTCCATCGAATGGAATCCGCTCGCCATCTACCCTGACAACGCTGTCCCGGGCGAGGAGCAGGCGCTCATCACCCGCCCCGTCGCCCAGTACAACCTCGCGTGGACGGCTTACAACAAGCCGGCGCTCATGCTCCAGCTGCTCCGCCACGAGGTGCTCGGCCCCGAGCGGTTCGACGCGGCGTTTAAGGCCTACATCCAGACCTGGACTAACAAACACCCCACGCCGGCCGACTTCTTCCGGATCATGCGGGATGTGTCCGGGATGGACCTCGACTGGTTCTGGCGGGGCTGGGTGATGACGCCGGCGCGGCTCGACCAGGCCGTGCTGGGCATCGTCCAACGCACCGACGGCGGCTCGAACGTGCGGCTGCAGAATAAGCTGGATATGGTGATGCCGCTCGAACTGAAGGTCGACTTTATCGACGGGACGACAAAGACCTTCCATCTCCCCGTGGAGATGTGGAATCAGGGGCCCATCTTCACCTATCGCGTTCCGGGGACCACGCCCGTTCGCGCCGTGGAGATCGACGCCCGCCGGCGGATGCCGGACGACGACCGCGCCAACAACATCTGGAGGGTAAACTGACATGACGGATACACCTCCGTTTCGCGCCGACCAGGTCGGCAGCCTCATGCGGCCGCCGGCCGTGCTCGACGCCCGCCGAC
>JBGSPJ010000439.1:0-12582 GCA_041738655.1 Rhodothermales bacterium
TCGCAGAACGAAGCAGCGCCGGCCGCCTGGTGGCGGCGCGGCAGGCACTGAGCCGGCGCTCCGACGGCGTAGAAACATTTTTATACCGGGTGGCTACCATCCCCAGCCGTTGTCCGTTCCACGATTGAACCATGGCGCACGTATGCCGGAAGCCCTCCTTTCGACCCGTTCCCGCCAGTCCCGAATCACCCTCTGACCAGGTGCTTGCGTGGAATTTTCGATTCTGAACCTCCTGCTTGTCCTCCTGGCCGCCTGGCTGGCCGGCGTCCTCGCCACCCGGCTGGGCTATCCCACGGTTCTGGGCGAACTGCTGGCGGGCATCGTGCTCGGGCCGCCGCTGTTGGGCTGGCTCGACGGCGGGCCGGCGCTCGCGGTGCTGGCGGAAGTGGGCATCGTGCTGATGATGTTCTACATCGGCATGGAGATCGATCCGCGAGAACTGGGGAAGGCGTCAAAAGCCGGTTTCCTGGCCGCGATCGGAGGGTTTATCACGCCGTTTGTGCTCGCGTACGCCGTCATCGTAGGCTCGGGCGGAACGCAGATGGCGGCGGTTTTTGTGGGTATCGCCGCCGGCGTGACCTCGCTGGCAACGAAATCCAGAATCCTGGTCGACCTCCGGCTGCTCGATACCCGGATTGCCCACGTGATGATGGCCGGCGCGTTGATCGCGGACACCTTGTCCCTGGTGATCTTCGCCGGCCTGCTCGGGGTCGCCGAAACCAACCAGCTCAGCCTGATGAGCCTGGGATTGGTGGTGGTAAAAGCCGCAGTATTTTTTGCGCTCGTCGCCCTTATCGGGTTAAAAGGGTTTCCGGTGTTGGGGCGGCTGTTGCAGCGCTTCAAAAGCATGGAGCGTCAGGCGACGTTCATGCTTATCGTGCTGATCGTGCTCGCGTTTGCGGAGATGGCCGAGCTGGCCGGCATGCACGGGATCCTGGGCGCCTTCATGGCGGGCTTGTTCCTCCGTGAGCAGGCGCTCGGACGAACGCTGGCGAAAGACCTCGTGGGCATGATGCGCGTGACGTCGCTCGGCTTTCTGGCGCCGGTTTTTTTTGTCACCGCCGGGTTTGCCGTTTCGCTGGATGTGTTCACCTCGAGCCTGGGACTGCTCTCACTCATCATTGTGGTTTCCACCGTGGGCAAGATCGCCGGCACGGCGCTGTTTTATCTCCCCACGGGCCACGGATGGCGTGAGGGCCTGACCATCGGCGCCGGCATGAACGGCCGGGGCGCCGTCGAGATCATCGTGGCGCAGATCGGCCTCAGCGCCGGCCTCATCAGCCAGGAAATCTTCTCCATCCTGGTATTCATGGCCATTTTCACGACGGCGACCGTTCCGCTCCTCCTGAAATGGGGGACGGCCTGGTTGGAGCGGCGCGGGGAGCTGGTGCGCTCGTCTAACGAGCGGACCGGCTACATCATCGTTGGCGCGGTCCCGACGGCACGCGCGCTGGCGCGGGAACTGAGCCCGTCGGAGTCGGTGCGGCTTATCGACCGCAATAAAGAGAACTGCGAGCGAGCGACCGCCGAGGGGCTCCGGGCGATCCAGGGCAATGCCCTGGAGGAAGAGGTGCTCAACGAAGCCGGCGCCGGCAAGGCGCGTTCGTGCATCGTGATGACGGCCAACGCCGAGGTCAACGCCATGATCGCCCAGACCGCGCGCACGGTGTTTCTGATCCCGGATATCTGTGTCATCAGCAGCCGCGATCGCGATGGGCACGATGCCCTCACGCACCACCTGAACGCACAGACATTATTCGGAAGTCCACGTGACCTGATCGCCTGGGACTATCGGCTGGAGAATGCGTCGACCCGAACGAGCATGGTCGTGCTGGAGCGCGACATGCCCAACGCAGCACTGTTTCAGGAGGGGCTCGCATCCGATGTGTGTTTGCCGTTTTTACACGAGAAGAGAGGCGTAATTCAACCGTTCCACAGCGGGATATCGCTGGAGGCCGGCGATAAAGTGACGATGCTTCAACTCCAGGAGTCGCCGTCGATAGAAAAGGACCGCTTCGATCGGCTGGTGGCCGACGCCCCGATACTCGACCTCGCCCAGCCCATGGACCCTGAAGGGTTATTTGTCCTCGTCGCCGGGATGTTGGCGCCGCGTCTGGGGCAGCCGGCCGAGGGGCTTACCGAGCAGTTCTTGCAGCGGGAGAAAAACAACCCCTCCGTCCTCCTCCCCGGCCTCGCGATCCCGCATATCCTGGTCGAAGGTGCGCCGGCATTCGAGATCGTCATCGTCCGCGCGCGCCAGGGAATCCACTTTCCCGGGGAGTCGGAGCCGGTGCACACGCTGTTCGTGCTGGCCGGCCCGCCCGAGCAGCGCACGTTCCACCTGCGCGCCCTGTCCGCGATCGCCCAGATCGTCCAGCGCGCGACGTTCGAAAAGGACTGGCAGGAGGCCCGGGACTCCGAGGCGCTGCGCCAGCTCATCCTCCAGGCCGACCGTCAGCGATTTCTCGTCGAACAGCCTTTGCGTCGAGTGACGTCGGGCCTGGTACCGTAAGGAAGACCTAGAGAAACGACTCCTCGTATACGATCCGCCCCTGCGGGTCTTTTAGCGTCACATCGTCGATGGCTCCGGTACCCTCGAAGCGGATTCGGAGCCCGACCACCTGTCCCGCGTCCATCGTGAAGCGTCCGGTAAACGGTGGGTTGGCGCCGACCTTAAGGCTCACCTCCCGTGCGACAACATCGACGCTGACCGTTTGCCACATGGACATGTCGGCGCCCAGGGCGGAAAGGTCGTTGGTCGAGCCATCCAGGTAAACATCCCCGAGCATCAGGCCCATATCCCCTACACAGCCGGGGATGCCCAGGGGAATCATCAGCGCCCCTCGCTCCCCGATCACCGTGATTTCGGCGCGTTTGCAGGGATACCGCCCATCCTCCATTTCGTGACGCAGGGTCGTCTGCAGCGAGAAATGATCCGTGTGCAGCGAGTCGAACGATCGCACGTTAAAGAAGCTGACCACGTGGTGTTTATCGCCGGCATCAATCCCGCTCTCCCGGAGCCAGGCCGCGGAAACCGACAGGTAGTCTACCCCCGGTGTAAACGCTCCCTGAAGATACACGGGCACCGGCTCGTTTTCGACGAGCGCCAACCAGCCGTCGGTAGTGACATGCACGCCGTGCTCTTTCAGGACGATGCTGTCGGCCAAAAGCTTCGCGTTAAAAAAGCCTGGCTCGTAATACGTCGAGGTAAAGGTCTGACTTTCCGGCGAGACCCGGGCGCGCCGGCGCTGGTCCCACGACTGCTGGATGAAGAAGCTGTCCGCCTGTACGCCGCGCACGTCATACTCAAAAATCACGGTATTGGGAAGCCCGTGCGCCACGGGACGGCTGTGGAAGGCGACTTCCAAAGGGACGACGGCCGGCGGCGGTTCGGAGGATCCGGCCAGGCCGGACCAGGCGACGACCGCACCGCCCAGGAGCGCGATCGAGCTGAAGAGATAAAGCGCTGTCCGGGAAAGGCGACGAGGATGGAGAGGCACCCGCGGATAGAGCCGGCCCGAAGCTTTTGGCGGGGGTGCAGCCGCTTCGGCCGGCTCCAACGTGTTCAAAAACCCTCGCCAGGAATCGTGCCCCAGAAAGATGGCGAGGGTATCCAGCGAATGCCGGCTCGGGCGGCTGGTGTACGTCACCCGTCCCCAGAGGCGCTTCAACGTTGTGGCGCTGATGACGCGGCCGGTTTGATCCTGGATGCGGACGCTCAGCTCTTCAAATTCGTGGGACGTCCACCGGGCCGAATCGCCCCAGCCGAGTTGCTGCTCGAGCATAGACTTGCAGCATTCAAGCGATCGATCCTGATCGACGGATGGGTCCAGTTTCATGCGATTCCTTCGTTTCTCGGCGGGTTTGCACCAACTTGCACCAACTTGCACACGGTGTGGCTGGCATCGCTTACCGGCCTGGCTGTTCCTTACGGAGCGTACACGAAAAAGATCGAGGGACGTTACAGCCGGCCCGATCCGATTTCATCTAACCGTGAACCTCCATGCACTGCCTTCGAAGCCTACCGCGCGTTGTTGTACTGGTCATCCTGTTTGCTCAAACCGACCCGCTACATGCCCAGGAGGGTTCGCTAACGATACCCATGACCTCTGCCTATTGGGATGCCGAGCCCGGACGCGTCGCGTTTATCACACACCGGTCGACGCCGGCGGCGCGGGGCGCGGATGGGGGCGCGCAGTTGTTTTTGAAGGACGTCCATTTCTCGAACGGCACGATCGAGTTCGATGTAGAATTAAACGATCCCGGGTTCGTCGGCATCAACTTCAGGCAGTCCGAGAACCGCTCGGAGTCGGAAAACTTCTATATCCGCGCCTTCTGGCCCGTGAGCCCGCTGTCGCGCACGACGTTGCAATACGCCACCGTCGTGGATTCCATGAGTTTATGGGATTTGACGGACGAGTACCAGGCGGCCGCCACGCTTCACCGGGAAGGGTGGAACCATGTGAAGCTCGTGGTTTCCGGGAAGCAGATGGTCGTCTACGTCAACGACCTCGAGAAGCCAGCCCTGCACGTGCCCATCCTGGAGGGCACCCTGGAAACAGGGGGCATCTCCCTGGGTGGGAATGCCGTTTTTGCGAACCTGGTGATTCGACCCGACGCCACGGAAGGCCTGCCGGCCACGGCCGGCTACGACCCCACGATAAACGATTCGCAGTATCTGCGCGACTGGCAGGTATCGGAGCCGCTGGATTTCCCGGTCGAGCGGAATATGGTCCTCAATTTACCGAGCATGTTCGGGACGCCCGTGGAGTCCGACTTTCCCGATTCCACGACCCGCTGGACCCCCATCCGCGCCGAACACCGCGCCCTTGTCAACCTGACCCGGCCTTTTGGCTCGCCGATAGGCAAAAGCCGGCGCCTCGTATGGCTGAAGACCACCATCACCTCGGAAACCACCCAGCAGCGGCGTCTGGACCTCGGCTTCAGCGACGAGGTCTGGGTGTTTATCAACGGCCAGCTCTTGCTCGTCGACACCAACCATTTCGGCACACCCGGCATGAAGGAGCCGCGGGGGCGGTCTACGATCGAGAACACGTCCGTGATGGTGCCTTTACAGGCCGGCGAAAACGAGGTGATGATCGGGCTGACCAATGCGTTTTACGGCTGGGGCATCATCGCTCGTCTGGACGATACGGTGGGGCTGTCGTTCTGAACCCTGCTGCGCGCCGCGCGCCTCACGGCATCCGGTGCTCCGGCACGCTGTCGAACACAATCACCCAGTCCTCATCGTCGGGCGCCACGATGCCAAAGCGCGTATCCGATCCCCCGACATGCCCGATGCGGATCGAGCGGCCGGTGCGCGGATTGTACCAGTGGACGCGCATGGTTTTGCCGCTCATCGCCTGGATGTTGACGTAATATGTCCGGCCGGTCGGGATGTACATGACGTAGAAGCGGCCGTCGGGCGTGCCGGCGGCGGGGATGTAATCCAGGCTGCCATACTCGCCGCGGCCCTCGACGATGACCGCGTCCGTCGTGTCCGGGATGAAGTCGTGCCAGGGAAGGGTGTCGAACAGCTTGAAGACATCGGCGACCCGTTTGATGCCGGGCGTATCCATCACCTCCTGCCAGTTTTTGAACCAGTAGGCCTGGTTATCGAGCGTGCCCGAGCTGAAGGACGTGCCGGCGGCGCCGCTGAGGAGCCCGCCGTACATCTTGCGGCGGATCCACTGCGGGTTTTCGTTGTCGGCGTAGTGGGGGACGTCGTGTTCGTAGCTCTGGTCGAGCTGGAGGATCATCTTGCCGCGCTGGTAGCGGTCGAGTTCACTCACGTACTGCGGCCCGCGGTCGCCGAGAGAGATCTCCTTCCAGACATAGAACCCGTCGATGTCCATCATATCCGCATAGAGCGGGTTGTCGGTGCTCCAGGGCGTGCCGTCGGTGCTGGAGAAGTGGCCGGTCCAGAGGTGGTGGGGATCGTGGGCTTTGATGCCGGCGACCATCGCGCGCATGTACGGTTCGTCTTCGCCCCTGGCGTCGTTGTCGCCGCCGAGGATCCAGAGGATATTGGGGGTGTCCACGTAGCGTTTGCCGAGGAATTCGCCGTAGGCGCGGAGTTTGGCCGGCGTGTTGGCCGGCCCGCGGATCTCGTTCCACCAGCCCTGCGAGGCGTCGCCCGGGTAGCCGAGGTAGCTGGGGACAAGCATCACGAAGAAACCCTTGTCCTCCGCCATCTTCAGGAATCGGTCGACATGCGCGAAGTAGGCCTCGTTGGGGGTGGAGAAGTCCCACTCGACCAAAAACGGAGGCACCCCCTGCCAGTAGGGCGGGTTGCCGCCCATCTGACCCGGGGCGTTGCTGACGAGGCTCGTCATCACAGTGTTAAATCCTTCCGCAGCGAGGCTGTCGAGGTAGGCGGCTTCCTCCTCCTCCGAGATGGCCTGGAGGAGGCCCCAGGCGGAGAACTCCTTGACGAGGAAGGGTTTGCCGGCGGCGTCGACCAGGTAGCGGGAGGTGTCGCTGAGGCGGAGGGGGAATTGAGGTTGTGCGCTGGCCGGCGTGGGGGTGATGACCAGAAGCAGAACGAGGGCGATGAACACGCGGCGCATGTCACGCTGAGCCCCGCGAGGCGTCTTTCTAAAACGCGATGGGGCAGGATAAAACGCCGTGGGTTGCGTCATGGGAGGGTTCGCAGGGCCTGGTTGATAACCGATTCCGTAGAGACGCCCCTGTGGGGCGTCTCCTAAAGGATACGGCCAGGCGCGCGACTTCGAAAAGGGGGCCACATGCAGACCCGCGTGCGCAGAGGGTCAGTCGTGTGAAATTCCGAACCCTTGTGGAGACGCCCTACCGTCAGCGCCCCTGTCACGCTGAGCGGAGCGAGGCGTCTTTCTAAAACGCGAGGCCGTGAGTTAGGACGCGGGTGCGACAAACAGGAAACAAGTCAGCCGGCTTTTCTCCACGGGCCAAACTCATACACGGGCGTCTCGATGACACGTTTGGGCTTGGAGTCGGCCTTTATGATGGCCTGGAGTCGCTCCACCGTTTCGGGAGAAAAGAATTGCTCTCCGGTCTCGGGGTGTACACGAGCCGGCACATTTTCGATGACAAAGAGCTTCCCGCCTTTTTCCAGCGTGTAGGTCACGTTCTGCTCAATCAGTCCGGTTTCCCATTCAGTCTTCATGGCCGGTCCTCGTTTTATAGTCGATCCAGCGATCAGGTTTGTACTCCAGGCAGCTTAGCTAACCGACCCATTGTTTGCCAGCGCCACGTTTTTCGCAAGCGTTTTGAACCGCACCCCATCCGCCTGGACGACGGTGATAGTCACCGCACCGGTTTTGCTCGTGTGGAGGTCGCGCACGGTGCCGGATTTGCCTGCATGGGTGCCGGCGATGACGAGGCAGGCGTCGCCATTTTTGAGGGGAGGTCTGGGGAGAGGTGGCATCACGATTACGGTTGTTGGTGCACTTGCCAGTGTGCCCAGATTTCGCGGGCGCACGCCTCATAACGCGCTTCGTCTCCAGCGATATCCCCGAACCATCGAGCGAACTCCTCATGGGTCACACGGCGGACGTCGGTTTTGGATCATAACACTAAGAAACGCCCATGGATCTGCCACTCGGCGGTCTAGCACAATCTCGTTGTAAGCGATACGGAGGGTCCGACGAGCCAAATTGCCTGGAATCCAAGGCTCCCCGCCCAGGTCGCATGCTCATCTCGAAAGGAGGCGACCGTCACATCCAGCGCATGTGCCGGGAGGCGACTGGCGTCAAGTGCGAGGACCAGATCTCCTCGCCGGCGTCGTGGAATCCGACGCTCATCCGCCTTGTGCTCGATGGCTGACTTCAGATCAGCCACGAGATCTCGGGACGTCCTGTTTTCCTCACTTACCTTGCCCGAAGAGGCCAGCTTCTTCCATAAGTCGGGGTCGCTGACCGCCCTCACAACCTGAATCAGAAGTCGCTCGTTGGGCTTCGACGAGCTGGTGGAGAGGCCATCAACATCGCCATCGCTTTCGACTGGAAGAGACCAATCCGCACCTTCCTGGTTCAGTCTCAGAATCAAGGTGTTACATACCGCCAGCGTATCCTGCTCGCCCTGCGGAGGCGCTCCTTCCAGCCCAAACCGAAGTTCTCCTGTGTCTTCCTTGAAGCCGTAGGATGCCAGACCATCTCTCGGACTTTCCGAGAAGCCGATCCTTTCGCCATTTCGTTGATGCTCCTTGGCGTAGTGGTCGCCGGCCTTCACTCCCTCGACCAGCGAAACCGAATACGCGCGACTAACAGATCCGCATCTCGGACAGGGCGCACGACCACGGGGGGGATCTCCGCTTCCATCGATAGGCGCTCCGCAGTTTTTGCACTTGGCGGACATGAGCACAGGGGATCTTGGCGATTGTGTCGTGAGAGATCGCTTTGGAATTATGGAACGCTCGGTCGGTCAGAAATAGAGCAGCGCGTCAAAGTTCAGGCAACACAACCTCAGATGTGGGATGCCCATTTGGAAATAGTTCTAAGAGCCGCGGGCGCAGCGTCGCCAGGTATTCTTCGATTTTGCCGTCCTTTGGCTTTCCCTGATACGCCAACTCCCAAAGAATCCGAGTGGCTGCATTTACGATAAGTTCGGCATTGTGTGCCCTGAAATATGCAAAGCGCCATTCGACTCCCACATTGATCTCAGGATGAAGGATCGGAGCCTCGATTTTCCCTGATGGGTGCACCGCAAGGTCTCGAAGCCGATAGATTTCTTTTAGATTTTGGCGCAATGCCGCACTGCCTTCTGGTTTCAGATTAAACGCGCGCCGAAGTACTTCCGCGACTTGGGTGTAACGGGCAGTTCGCTTCGTTCGCCATTTAGTGACAAGGCTCGGTGGCAGGTTGACGTAGGTCTGAATCAACGCGTAGAATGAGTCAATAGCAATTGCTGCCGCCATGATAGCCTGCATGGAAGCCTCAAACTCTCGTTCAAGAGTTGCCGCCTTTTCCTCCTCGTTCGTGCCGGCCCACGCTCGCTGGCGGGCTTTCATTCTTACCCTCGCGTCCTCCAGATGCCTCAGCGCGAGTTCTATCCAAGAGGGGCAAACGTCGAACCGCACATGCAGTGTCAGATTGACAGCCGAATTGCCCTCAGAGTCAAGACCGATGGTCAGCCCACAAGTAGGTATGGCGACTGTCATTCCACGTGAGATAAAAATGCCGGCCATGGTTGTATTGATTGCTATGAGGCCCCATTGTCAGGCGCCCCATCGATCCGCTTGACTAATCATCTGAAAAGCCATTTGTGTAGCTACGAATAGCAGCTACAAGTTTTGGCGCTCTGGAGCGAGATTACCAAACTCGTTCGTACTTGGACCTCACCCACGCCGGCAATGCAAGGAACAGCGTTTCACAAAGATGCCTCGCAAGGCTCAGCATGACACGATCATAACCCCTGCATCACTCCAAAGGTAAGGCAACATCTCGCGAGGCGCATCTGCGGGGCCTCGACCGGGTGATGCTCACCCCAAAGGCTTCGACACGTGCTGGTGCACCACCCTCCATCCCTCGCTCCGTTGCTCGCGGCAGAACGTGATGCGAACCGTGTCGCGGAAGGTCTTACCATGGGGCATTACGCCGCCGCATCGCAGGAAATCAAACGTATGCAGTTCCGGTGGTGAACCTAGGAGACGCCGCCGGCGTCCGTTCGTCCCCTAACCGCACCACCACAACCCTCCGCCTCACCGACGCCCCGGCCCCCAGCTCGACCTCCACCAGATACACCCCCGGCGCCAGCGCCCCCAGGTCAACCTCACACGGACTCCCGCAGGCGCCGCGGCGCAACCCTAGCCGACCGCGACTGTCGTAGAGGGCTACCGATCGCACGCCGTGGACGCCATCCGACGTGATCCAGAGGGTCTCGCGCGCCGGGTTGGGGTAGATCGACACCAGGGGCGCCTGGCGCTCGGGGAGCTCCTCGATGCCGACAAACTCGGTGGCTTTGCCATAGGCCACGCCGCCCAGGCGAAGGTAGCTAAACACAATCGTACCATCAAAACCGTCGCCCGGCCCCTGGAGAGGACCCACGCCGTGATAGTAGCCGATGAGGCCCGATCCACCCGTGACTCGACTACCTTTGACCGCTGCAAATGCGACCGTGTCGTCCCCAACAATGAGGGGATATCCGTAATTCGGATCAGCGGCATACCCTCCCTCGAAGGGAACGGAATACGCATCCTCAGTCAGATCCGCCCCGCACCAAACCTCGGCCCCGAAATCGCCGGACAGGTCACAGGTGTAATCTCCCACCTCGCCGGTGGCCGGCCTGAATGACAGGACGCGACCGTACGGTTCGTCATAGCGCAGGAGCAGCGTGTCGTACCGGGCGACATCCTGGCCGAACTCAATGCCCCCCAGGAACTCGGTTTGGACGAACCACCGGTGGCCGGCTACCAGCGTGTCGGCCTCGATCCGTTGACGCCTCACGAGATTGAGGAAGGCCCCATCGAAGCGCATTTCCCAGACATTGCCGATTTCGAGCGGGTAGTAGCCGTGCCAGTCGAGCGTGTCCGGCTGTAACGGGTCCTGCGCCGCGAGCGGGAGGGTGAAGAGCACGAGTGCGGCGTGGATGAGTAGGTGTCGCCTGAATTCCTGGGACCCGACCGGGCTCTTCGATTGGTTGGTCATGTGTCGCCTTCGTGTGTCTTTCGTTCTTGCTCCGATACGAACTGCGACCTGGCCGATGCGTCGTTTACCTGGCCCGTTTCGCGGCACCAGGCCAACAACTCCTCGGCGACGATAAACGACTTCACAGCCAGTACGCCGGCCTCTCGAAGGTTGGCCAATGTTCGTTCGGCCATGGCCTCCCACTCCGGGAACGTGGCTTCGAACCGCTGAGGGTCAGCGGCGGTCGACTTCACCTTCGCCCATTCATCGGCCGTGTACCAGGCGACGCCCACATGGCTGGTTTTATGCTCGCGCCTCGGGCGTTGCCACGGCGGAGGGTTGCGTTCTGGCTTCATACGTGTTGCACGGGCTGAACCGTTCAGAAATCGAGAGATCTAAACTTCTCACTTATCGGCGTTTAAGGCAAACATAGAGAATCACCGAAGCCCGCTACGGTATTTAATGTGGTCTTCATCCATCGCGCACTCGACTCAAAGCTGCTTCACTCGGATACCGACCGACCTCCAATAGTGCCTGACGCTCCAACTGCCTATTCCCAGCGTTGAGCTGAAGTAAGCGTATCGTCACCCGACCAATCCCACTCACTCCTCGAAATGCTACCCCATCGAGTGCAAAATGATCACTCCACCTATTCCGACGAGGATTGTAAAACTGAACGTAAGTACCCGTTTGCCAATCTATCGAACCGATGTCACTACCCTTATGCCGATTGCAAAAAACACAGGCATAGGCCAGGTTATCGGCCGTCGTCTGCCCACCATGATTCTCACTGATGATGTGATCAACTTCACATCCAAAAAATGTATCGACCTCGGCTATCAAACAATACTCGCAAAGATAATCAGCACGCTCGGCAACCAGCCTGCGCAGTTCCGGGCTAACGTAACTACTCATGGGGGAGATGGCGATACGCCTGTGCCTTGACCATACGCATCAGATGCTCGATCTGCAGATAGTGATCGAGCTCTTCCTTTTCCTCTTGCGAGAGGTCACCGCTTTTCTCCCGGTGAATCAATTGGGCTACGCGTGCCTGGCCTTCAGCCGAAGACTGAAACGTGGTAAGGCGCTGCGGACTGGGACCGGCGGCGATGAAGTTGATGATTTCCTGATAGGCACGTTCCATAAAATCTCGTTTTACATGTCGGCCTTATTCGTAGGGTGGCAATAAAACATCTGCTATTCCATACCGGCACGACGACGTGATCGTGGCTTCGGGAGCTACGTTCACAAAATAGGAATGTTCTGGGATTACCAGCGTCTCTCCCGGTGGATCCTGGATCCTGGATCAAGTCCAGGATGACGTAGTCCAGGATGACGATGGCCTGGATGACGAAAGCCAGAACAGGCCCCGGCCGGCTATCGCTTGAACTCCTCCTCCAGCAGATAGTGATTCAGCATCGCGCCGGCCAGGGCGCCACTGGCCATCGCCGCGGTTACCGACTGCATCCCGGGGGCGATGTCGCCGGCGACGAACACGCCGGGCACGCCGGTTTGTCCACCGACGCCGGCTTCCACGCGGCCATCGGCCGTCATCACACACTCGAGCTGGGTGGGGATATCGCTCCGCAGCTCCTGCTGCGGCGCCACGAGGAGTCCACCCCGGGGCACGGCCTCGCCGCCTTGCAACACCACCGCCTCGACTTCACCCCCCGTGCCTGTTACCCGTTCGATACGCTCCTCGCGAACCACGATCCCGTTCCGTTCGATGCGCGCCCGTTCCTCGGCCGGCAACCCGGCCGGGCCATCGGTGAAGAGGATGATATCATCGGACCACCCGCGGATGAGCTGGCAGAGGTGGAGCGTACGCCCGAGATCCAACCCCCGGCCGTAGACGCCGAGCGGCCGGCCGCCAACCTCCCACCCGTGGCAATACGGACAATGGAACACGCCACGCCCCCAGCGCTCCGCCAGGCCGGGTACGGTCGGGAGGATGTCTCGAACGCCCGTGGCCAGCACCAGC
>JBGSPJ010000446.1:0-2175 GCA_041738655.1 Rhodothermales bacterium
GGCTGGCGTTGGGGGTGGAGGGGCTGTATACGCTGACCGATGCGCGGGACCGGTCGGACCCCGCCGGCGCATCGTTCAACCGGCAGGTCCGCTACGTGCCGCGGCATCAGGGTCGTGCGATGGTGGACGCCGGCTGGCAGGGATCGGACTGGTCGGCCGCCATCGAGTTTGTCGGCCGGCTCACCGGCCGCCGGTTTGTTACGTCCGACGAATCCCAGGCGCTCGACGCCTACGCCGTGGGTGATGCCGGCGTGCGGGTCGGCAGGCGCATCGGGTCCACGCGGCTCCGGGTAGGGGCGTATCTGGAAAATATGCTGGATATCGCTTACGAGGGCATCAAGGGGTATCCGATGCCGCCGCGCCGGCTGGTGCTGACGGCGGGGCTTATTTTCTAGATGACAAAGCAATGGTCATCACAAATCATCTTCCCATCATCTTTCTTCCTGATATGAGCACTTTTCTCCTGCGGGCCGGCTTTGTGCTGGCGCTGCTTGCCGCGACATCTCCCTTCGCCTTCGCCCAGTCCGAGCCCATCGCGTTGTTCGTTGGCAACCAGGGGAATTTCTCGGACGCCAACGGGACGGTGACGGCGATCGACGCCAACACTCTCCAGGCGACGCTCGATGCCGTTCCGAACCTGAACACGCTCGTTCAGAGCATCACATTGTATCGAGGTGTCGGGTATGTGATGGCGAATACGTCGGACCGGATCGATCTGTTTGACCTTGAAACCCGGGAGCGAACGGGGCAGATTACCGGCGTACCAAGCCCGCGGTATTTCCAGGTCGTGGGGTCGGATAAAGCGTACGTCTCCAACCTGTTTGACGGGACCGTGACGATTATCCGGCTGTCGGATTCCAGCGTCCTGGGCACAATCCCGGTGGGCGACAATCCGGAGGCCATCGCCGTCGCCGGCGGGCGTGTTTATGTGGCCAACCACGGCTTCGGGGCCGGGACAACGCTGACGGTTATCGACCCCGCGAGTGATGCAGTGGTGGATACCGTGACGCCGGGATGCGACGGTCCGCGGATGGTGGAGGGAGATCTGGAGGGCGATCTGTGGGTGATGTGCACCGGCAATACCGTGTACAACGACGATTTCACCGAGATCATCTCTCAGTCCAATGGCAAGGTGGTTGTGCTGGCCGGCGCCACGGGAGACGTCGTCGCCAGCTTTGACGCCGCGAGCCAGCTCGGGTCCGGCATCGGGGGGCAGGATGCGTATTACGACCAGGTTAGCCGGCGCTTTTTTGTCATCGAAGGGATGGCGCTGCAGGTGTTCGACACGGTGTCCAATACAGCGCTCGAGGGCGTCGTGATACCCGGGACCGAAGCGCTCGGCGCCGTGGCGTACGACGATGTGACGAGCCGGTTTTTCCTTGGCCGGCTGAAGGGCTTCACCGAGGCCGGGTTTATCTCGGTGCACGATACACAGGGACGAGAGGTGGGCCGCGCCGACGCCGGCATTGCGCCGTCGTCGATTGCGTTGTGGGCGGGCGACTCGCCGGTCGCCACGGAGTCGCCTGAACTCCCCCGACCTTTCGCGCTGTCTCCCGGTTACCCGAACCCGTTTCGCGGGGCGGTGACGATCCCGTTCCAGGTGGATCGCCCAGCGGCAGTGCGGCTGGCGGTTTACACCCTTCTTGGTGAACGGGTGGCCGTGCTGGCTGACGGCGTGTATCCGGCCGGGGCGCATGAGCTTAGTTGGGCGCCGGGTACTTTGAGTGCCGGCGTTTACATGAGCCGGCTGGAAGTCGATGGCGTCTCCGTGTCTCGTTCGCTCACCTTTCTCAGGTGATCACATGCGGATTTGCATCGACCGGTGCGTCTGCCACGGGCGGACGTTTGGCGAGATCAAACAGATGGCGTCCGCCGCCGGCGACACGACCCTCGAATCGTTGCGACAACGCGGCGTCTGCGGCGCCGGCTGCGGGCGGTGTCATCCGTATGTAAAACTGATGCTGCGGACGGGGGAAACGGTATTCCGGGAACTGATGATTGACGATAACTCGCGGGTCCCGTAGGGGCGCACGGCCGTGCGTCCAATGGGCCTGGTGCCGCGGCTGATGGAGGGTGCACTGACGTGCGCCCCTACGAACGGGGTTGATCGTCGCGACCCCATCCGCCCCCCCCCGGCGTTTCGATCCGGAGGCGGTCGCCGGCCTCGAACCGGCG
>JBGSPJ010000462.1:0-5562 GCA_041738655.1 Rhodothermales bacterium
CGGTCGACGGCCTGCTCGTAGGCGTCGGGCGCGCGGTCCGCGCAGAAGGCATCCGTCTCGGCCGGCGTGGGAGGGAGACCGATGAGGTCCAGGCTGACACGCCGCAGGAGGGTCGAGCAGTCGGCCTCGGGCGACGGCCGCAGCCCCTCCGCCTCGAGGCGACCCAGGATGAAGCGGTCGATGCCCGTCCGCGCCCAGGAGGCATTGCGGGGATCGGGAGGGTCGGCCGGCATCGGTGGAACGTACGCCCAGTGGGTCTCCCAGGTGGCGCCCTCGTCGATCCAGCGTTTCAGCAGCGCGATGTCTTCGTCGGCCAGGGGGGGATGTTCAAACGGCATCCGCTCCTCGGGATCCTCATGGACGAGCCGGACGACCAGCTCGCTGGAATCCGCCTGCCCCCGCACGATGGCCGGCTTGCCGGATTTATTGGGCACAAACGCCTCCTCTTCAAACAGCAGACTGAACTCGCCGGCCTGCTTGACGCCGCCGTGGCACGCCAGGCAATTCTCGTTCAGAATCGGGCGGATTTCGTCGTTAAACGCCACCGGCTCCGGACCTGCCAGCCAGTTCCGCAACGGCCCAAACACCAGCAGCGCAAGAACCACCGCACCACCGGCGAGAACGGCAGGTTTTTGATACAACGCTTTAATGGCCATGCCTGGATTCGTTTTTACCGTTGAACGCCGTAAACGTCCATCGCTAATCGCTAATCGCTATTCGCTATTCGCTTATCGCCAATCAATTCAGTTCTCGCAACCAGATATTCCTAAACCGCACCGGATGGTCGTGATCCTGCAGCGAGATCGGCAGCCGATCTTCATGCGCCTCGTACGGCGGGCGGGCGTGGTGCCCGGTCGGGCCGGTGAGCACCACATTTTCCTGGACCAACACGCCATTGTGGAACACGGTGACCCGCGCCGGCTTCTGAAGCGAGCCATCGGCCGCGAAGCGGGGCCGGCGGAAGACGATGTCGTAGACCTGCCATTCGCCCGGCGGCCGGGTGGCGTTGACAAGCGGCGGATACTGGCCGTAGAGCGCAGACGCCTGGCCGTCCGGATAGGTCTTATTGCCGTACGAGTTGAGCACCTGCACCTCGTACTGGTTCATCAGGAAGACGCCGCTGTTGCCGTTGTCCTGCCCTTCGCCCCGGGGCGGGTTGGGGCTGGCCCATTCGACGTGAAGCTGGATATCACCAAAGCCCTGGATAGTTTCGATGCCTCCGGTGCCGGCGACGACCTCGAAGTAGCCGTTTTCGACCTTCCAGCGCGCCGGCCGGCCGTCTTTCTGGCTCACCCAGCCCTCCAGGCTCGTCCCATCGAATAACACCACGGCGTCGGACGGCGGCGAAATCGGCTGTGCGGGGCCGGCACCCGTCTGCACGACCGTCGGCTGGGGACGATTGAGGTCGTGGACTTCCCACGCGCTGAGGTCGGGCACGGCCTGGGCGAAGCCGGCGCGCGAAAAGCCGAAGCCGGCGAGCAGGATACCGCAGAAAACGAGAATCGAACGCTGCATGGTCGTAGGGTGAGATGAGAGGAGTCAGGGCATTAAATATGTGGCAGCCGCCCGAAAGCTGCAACCGAATCCCAAACTTCAGGATTCACCCGGATGGGGATTCTTCAGAATGGGAACTTCTGCTTAAGCAACTGACGTTTCGCGTTGAACGTTTTTACGTTGAACGTTTGGTGTTTGCAGCCAGGCCATTGGGCTCTGGAACGCGATTTCATGACGAAACGACTAACGCGCAACGAGTCAACGCGTAACGTCACTTAAGGAAGCGCCCCGCCGGCCGAAGCTTTATCCGGCCTCTCTGCTCGACGATCCGGCGCCTCGATGCGCCGAACCGCCGGGAAATCATTCATCAGGGCATCGACGCCACGGGCGTCCGACGCATGTCGCACCGTACCGCCGTTATCTTCGACCTCGACGGGACCCTCGTCCAGACCGAGCGCCTGAAAGCCTACTCGTACGCCCGGGCCGCCGTGGCGATCTCCGACGGGCCCATCGATGAAGAGGACATCATTGAAGCCTTTAAAGATGTCGTGGGTCGATCGCGGCAGGAGGTTGGCGAAATGCTCATGCGCCGGTTCGGGCTCGAGCCCGGCGCGCGCCGGCTGGCCGGCGAAACAGGCGCGGCCACGCCGCTCGACGCCTACCTGAACGTCCGCATCCGGATCTATGAAGAAATGCTGGCCGACCCGCTGATGCTGCGCAACAACATCTGGCCACATACCATGGCCGTGCTCCGCCAGGTCCTCAAGAAAGGGTGCGCGATCGGGCTCGCCACGATGTCGCATCGAAAACAGGTCACGCGCGTCCTCGACGTCCTGGATATCCACGATTGTTTTGACGCCATCGCCACACGCGAAGACGTTCGGGCGAGCAAGCCGGATCCAGAGATCTACCTGCTCGTTGCAGAACAACTCGACAGAAGGCCCGAGGAGTGCCTCGTCATCGAGGACTCCGTGGCGGGTGTCGAGGCCGGCCTCGCCGCCGGCATGGCGGTGGTGGCCGTCAGCACGCCGTTCACGAAGGACCGACTCAACAAGGCCGGCCTGTTGCCGACCGAACGACTCATCCACGATCCCAAACTACTCGCCGGCGTTGTCGATGCTCTGCTGAAGGAACCCCGACGCATGCCGATAGATCACTAAATCTCTGTCCCCCTCGAAAGCCTTATGGAAGTCACCAAAAAAACCATGCAAATAGCCATGATCGGCCTGGGCAAGATGGGCGCCAATATGACGGTGCGCCTCTTGAACGACGGGCATAACGTTGTCGCGTTCGACCTCAGCGAAGACGCCGTCCGCAAAGCCGAAGCCGCCGGCGCCGTCGGCGCGCGCACGCTCGACGAAGTCGTCGCCAAAATGAAGGCGCCGCGCGTCGTATGGGTCATGGTGCCGGCCGGGAAGGCGACCGAGAGCACGGTGCAGGCCCTGGCCGAACGCCTCTCGCCGGGCGACCTCATCATCGACGGCGGCAACAGCAACTTCAAGGGGACGATGGAACTCGGCGCCAGCGTCGAAGCCCGCGGCCTCCACTTCGTGGATGTCGGGACCAGCGGCGGCGTGTGGGGGCTCAAGGAAGGATACAGCATGATGGTCGGCGGAAGCGATGCGGCTGTCGCCCTGCTCCGGCCGGCCCTCGAGACCCTCGCCCCGGCGGCGGACAAAGGATGGGGACACGTCGGCCCGATCGGCTCCGGCCACTTCGTCAAGATGGTCCACAACGGCATCGAATACGGGATGATGGCCGCCTTCGCCGAAGGCTTCGCCCTCATGCGGAAACGGAGCGACTACGGCCTCGACCTCGCCCAGATCGCCGAGATCTGGCGCCACGGCAGCGTCGTCCGCTCCTGGCTGCTCGACCTTACGGCCGAAGCCCTCGCCGAAAACCCGGAGATGGACGATATCGCCCCCTACGTGACCGACTCGGGCGAAGGCCGCTGGACGGTGTTCGAAGCCATCGACCAGAACCTCTCGACGCCGATCATCACCCTCTCCCTCCTCCAGCGCCTCCGCTCGCGCGAGGAAGAAGGGTATACGGAGAAACTCCTCTCCGCCATGCGTAATAAGTTCGGCGGCCACAGCATCAAGAAGACGGTGTAAGGCGTACTGCGCATTCATCCCCAAGCAAATCGACTTCTATGAACGGATCCTCCGCGGAACCCCATCTCTTCGTCGTTTTTGGCGGAACGGGCGACCTCATGCGCCGCAAGCTGTTGCCGGCGCTGTACCACCTGGCCAACAAGTACCAGCTCGGTAGCAGGTTCAAAATCCTGGGCGTGGCACGTAGCACGGAGTACGACGACGCGAGCTACCGCCAGTTCGCATCCGAGGCGCTGAACGAGTTCATCGGCATCCAGGACGGCAAGTCGAACGGCTGGTGCAACGAATGCATCTATTTCCAGAGCATTCAGAAAGGCGAAGCGAAGGATTTCGCGGCACTTCGGACCCGCATCGAGGCGATCGAGGCGGAAAACGGACTGCCGGGCAACCGGGTGTTCTACCTGGCGCTGGGGCCGACGGCGTTCCCGTCGACCATCGTGGGCCTCGGTGAATCTGGCCTGAACGACAGCCTGGGGTGGACGCGGCTCGTGATCGAAAAGCCGTTCGGGCACGACCTCGACACGGCCCGCGATCTGAATGCGACCGTCCACGCGCACTTCAAGGAGTCGCAGGTCTACCGTATCGACCACTACCTCGGCAAGGAAACCGTCCAGAACCTGCTCGCCTTCCGGTTCTCGAACCCGATGTTCGAGTCGGTATGGAATCGGGATCGGGTCGAAAACGTGCAGATCACGGTGTCCGAGGACCTCGGCGTCGGGACGCGCGCCGGCTACTACGACCAGTCCGGCGCCCTGCGCGACATGGTGCAGAACCACCTCACGCAGCTCCTGACCCTCACCGCCATGGAGGCGCCGGCCGCCTTCGAGGCCGACGCCATCCGCGACGAGAAGGTGAAGGTCCTCCGATCGATCAAAAAGATCCGGGCGCGCGACGTCATCTTCGGGCAGTATGACGCCACTCAGAATAACGGCCATTCGACCCTCGGCTATCATGAAGAGGAGGGCGTCGCCAAAGATTCGAAGACCGAAACGTTTGTCGGCCTTCGGCTCCATATCGACAACTGGCGCTGGGAAGGAGTGCCCTTCTACCTGCGCACCGGCAAGCGGCTGCGCAAACGGGTCACCCAGATCATCGTCAACTTCAAGATGCCCCCGGTGTCGCTGTTCCAGACGTTCGAAGGGTGCCATCTACACTCGAACACGCTGGTCATGACGCTCCAGCCGGACGAGGGGTTTGTGCTCTACTTCGACGTCAAGCAGCCCGGCCAGGGCATGAACCTGCAGCGGCAGGCCCTCAAGTTCCGCTACGCGGAGAAGTTCGGCCCGCTGCCGGATGGCTACGAGACGCTGCTGAACGATGTGATCACGAACGACCAGACCCTGTTCGTCCGCGCCGATGAGGTCGAAGCCGCCTGGCGCCTCTACGAACCGCTCCTCGAGCTGCCGATCCCACGGTATGGCTACGAAAGCGGCGACTGGGGCCCGCAGGAGGTCCACCAACTGCTCGCCGAGTACGGCCATCGGTGGGTCACGGGATGATCGCCGGCTAGCCGGCGATCATTACACGTTCAAGGGTTAAGGTTCGAGGTTCAAGGAGCAATCACCTTAAACCTCGAACCTTATACATTAAACCCAATCCCCCATGCCCATCCACATCGCCCCCGACAAAGAAACCCTCAGCCGGCGCGCCGCCGAGGCAGTGGCCGAGTTGATCCGCCTCTGCGTCGAGCAGCGCGGGCGGTGTACAATCGCCATGGCCGGCGGCAGCACGCCGCAGCGGCTGTACGAAATCCTGGCGACGGACCTCAGGGACGAGATTCCATGGGGGCGGGTCCACCTGATCTGGGGGGATGAGCGCCATGTGCCTCTCGATCATCCCAAAAGCAACTTCCGCATGGCGCGCGAGGCGATGCTGGACCGCGTTCCCCTCCTCCCGGATCACATCTACCCGACTCCGATTTCGGCAGACCCGACCGCCGACGCAGCCGCCTACG
>JBGSPJ010000468.1:0-26429 GCA_041738655.1 Rhodothermales bacterium
GTGGTGGCGACCGTCGTGGCGGCGGTGGCGGTGGCCGTCGCTAAGCCAGTTGCGTTGTGAAATGATAGACACCGGGAGGGAGCCAGGCTCCCTCCCGGTGTTTCCAGTAAGGGCATCCCCGTTCTATCTTCTCAGCCTGCCCCTGTCGGGATCGAGCCATGAACATGCCGGCCGCTTCCGGATTCGATAAGACCACGCTTCCGAACGGTCTCCGTATCGTAACGGAGACCATTCCCTCCGTACGCTCCATTTCGGTGGGGGTATGGGTGTATACCGGTAGCCGGGATGAAAACGAGGCCGAAGCCGGCATCTCGCATTTCATCGAACACATGGTGTTCAAAGGCACCCAGCGTCGGCGGATGGACCAGATCGCGCGCCGACTGGAGTCTGTCGGTGGTTACCTCAACGCGTTCACGACCAAGGAATACACCTGCTATTACGCCCGAGCGCTCGACGAACATCTCGACCGCGCGATCGACGTCACCTGCGATCTCATTCTGCGGCCTACCTTCCCCGAGAAAGAACTCGACAAGGAGAAGGATGTCGTGATCGAGGAGATCAAAATGTATGAGGACGTTCCGGAAGATCTGATTTTTGATCGCTACGAGGCCGTTGTCTACAAAGACACCACCCTCGCGCGTCCGATCATCGGGTATCCGGAAAGTGTTCGATCGTTCACACGCGACCAGCTTCAGCAGTACGTCGAAGCCCGGTACGCGCCGGCGCGCACGATCATCTCCGTCGCCGGCAACATCGATCACAACCGGGTCGTCCAGTACGTGCGGAAGGCCTTCGAGGGCATCGAACGTACGAATCGTCCGTATGTGATGCCGGTGGTTAATGGCTACGCCCCCGGGGACTTGTTTGAGCCGCGTCCGATTCAACAGGCGCACCTCGTCCTGGGCCGGCGGGCGCTCGACATTATGGACGAGCGCCGCAGTGTCCTGAACGTGCTCAATACCATCCTGGGCAGTGGGATGTCGAGCCGGCTCAACCAGAATATCCGCGAGAAGTACGGATTCTGTTATTCGATCTACTCGTTTGCCAACATGCAGTCGGACACCGGTGATTTTGGTGTCTACATGGGCACGGACAGCAAAAAAATCCCCCGGGCGACCAAGCTCATCCTGCGGGAAATGGACCGCCTGGCGCAGGTACCGATCAGCCCCCGGCTGCTCCATCAGGCGGTCAGCCAGGTGAAGGGTTCGCTCATGCTGGGGCTTGAAAGCATGAGCAACCGGATGATGCGGCTCGGTAAACAGGAGCTGTATTTCGGCCGCAATTTCACACTCGACGAGATCATCGCCTCCGTCGAGGCCGTGACGGCGCCGCAGGTACAGGATCTCGCGCAATCACTGTTTGCGCCAGATTCGTTCTCCACGATCGCACTGACGCCGGCATGAAGGTGCTGGTGACGGGCGGAGCCGGCTTCATCGGCTCCCATGTCGCGGACGCCCTGTTGGCCGACGGGCATGTGGTGCATGTGCTGGATAATCTCGCGAACGGCTATCGCGAGCAGGTGCCGGCCGGCGTTCCGCTGCACGTGCTCGATGTGTGCGACCCCGGTGTGCGCGACCTCTTCGCCGTGCATCGTTTTGAGGCGCTGGTTCACCTCGCTGCCCAGATCGACGTCCGCCGCTCTGTGGCCGATCCTGCGTTCGACGCGCGCGTCAATGTGCTCGGGTTGCTCAATCTGCTCGAAGCCGGCCGGATTGCCGGCCTCCAACGTGTGGTTTTTTCGTCTTCAGGCGGTGCGCTATATGGCGAGCCTGTCCACGTCCCGCAGGGCGAATCCCATCCTGAACGGCCGCAATCGCCCTATGGCGTTTCCAAGCTCGTGTCCGAACGCTATCTTGCCTACTACGCGGATGTCCACGGCCTCCTCACCGTCTCCCTTCGGTATGCCAATGTCTACGGCCCGAGGCAGACGCCCGAAGGGGATGCCGGCGTGATCGCGGTGTTCATCGAAAAGATGCGCGCTGGTCTGCCGGTCACCATTTTTGGGGATGGCCGACAGACGCGCGACTACGTGTACGTTGGAGACGTCGTTCAGGCCAACCGGTTGGCACTGAGGCACCCGGAAAGCGACGCCTTCAACATTGGGACCGGTATCGAGACCAGTGTCCTCGCCCTGTACCGTGCCCTGGCCACCATCCTGGGCGTCGAGCCGGGGTATACGCCGGCAGCGGCGCGGAAGGGCGAAGTGGCCCGCAGCGTGCTGGACACGCGCCGGGCAACAGACTTGATGGGCTGGCGTCCGGAAACTGGGCTGGACAGAGGTCTTGCGCGGACCATCGACTGGTTTAAATCTCGCGCGGCCGAGCCACCGTTACGATAGTCCTGAAAGGCAGTCGCCTTCCGGCGTCGGGCTTCCGCACGATTCTTGCCTATGATCGTGCAGCCGACGCGGAAGTCGCCGGCTCGCCCATTCACTAGCCGATTCTCCTCGCTTCGATGTATCGCGTTCAACTGCAGGAATTCGAAGGACCACTGGACCTTCTGCTGTTTTTTATCCAGCGGGATGAGCTCGATATCCATGATATCCCCATCTCCCGGATAACAAACGAGTTCCTGTCCTACGTCCGCGTGCTCGAACAGATCGATCTGGATAGTGTGGGCGACTTTATCTACATGTCCGCCCAACTGATCAACATCAAGGCGCGCATGCTGTTGCCGTCGACGGAGGTCGATGAAGAAGGTGAACCCGTAGACCCGCGCAGCGAGCTTGTGAAGCGTCTCCTTACGTACATGCAGTACAAGGAGGCGGCACAATCTTTGAACGACAACTATGAAATTCGCGGCGAGCATTTCACACGCTCGTTCTCCGAGCAGGAGAAGGAGCAGATCCTTGGTGTGCAGGGCGTCGAGCTCGAAGTCTCGGTATTCAGCCTGATCAGCGCGCTCCAGCGCGTACTCAGCGAGGTGCCGGATGTACCTGTTCACGCCGTCCATCGCAACCAGTACTCGGTGGAATCGCAACGCGAGTTTGTGTTGGAGCGACTGGCGTTTGAAGACAGGCTGTCGTTTGTTCACCTGATTGCGAGCCGGCCCAAACATTTTATCATCATCACCTTCCTCGTTATCCTGGAGATGGCGCAGCAGGGACAGGTGTCGCTCCTTATCACGCCCGATGGGAACGACTTTTACCTGGAACGCACCCTCTCTTATGATGGCAAGGCCTTGCCGTCGGGCGGGGCAGGTGAAGAACCAGCTACAGACTGAGCCCAACGGCGCATGGCCTTTATCTGAAAAACGCAGCCAGGCGTCGTCAAAAAGCGTTCGTGCGCGTGCACTCCACACGTTAAACTTACACGAACGCTCATCGCGTTTTTCGTCTCATCCCCCCGAGCCCCCTCGACGCACCTGACGCCCGGCCCCGCCAGGCGATGGCCTGCGTACGCTTCTATTCACCGGCGAAACGGATGCGCCGCTATGGCTCGCTACTTTGGCGGATTTAGGGATCGGCTTTTAAAGAAGGGACGGTCGTCGCCGCTCTCGGATCGGGACGTTGATTGGATCAAGGTCTCCGGGACCGTGATCTGGTCGCCCGAAAAGCGTGACTATGCATGGGTCGATCCGGGCAACTACCTCACGTCCTTTTTGAACGATGGGGAAGGGCCATTCCGCACACCAGAACCCACCGCGGACGCGTCGCCGGCAAAGAAGAAAGACAAACCGGTCTGGGATCTCGGGGCTCTCGCCAACGAACCCGATGCCGAAGACAGCTACACGCCGCCCAGCGGGCTCTTTTCATCCGGCGGGATGGCGATCCCTCAGCCGGATATCGAAGCTGAACTGCCCGGTATCGACGAATACAAGAACGAACTGCTCTCGGCTCTCCGCCGGCGCGGGTTGCGCGTGGATGTGCGCAAAATATCGCTCCCGGAAGATGTTGAACAGGATCTGACGCAGTTTCACCAGGGCGACAAAAGCATCGATTCCCACGCGCTGCGCGCCCGATTGCAGGTATTTAAACGTCAGGTTATTGATTCGTTTGATCAGTTCAGTCGTGTAGGCGAAACGTATATCATCCCTCATGCGCCACGGTATCCCGGATTTGAACCCGAAGAACCCGCACCTGAGGATATCCTGCTGCCGGAAACGATCGAGTCGGAGGACCTCTACCTTGAGGAAGTGGACGGACCGATCGATTTTGCGTCCGATACCCCTGTGGCGCCGTTGGAGCAAGATGTGGAAGCCGCTTTATCAGAGGATGCGGAAATAGATGGCATCGACAGCGACTACGAGTCGTTTGTGCTGAAATCGCTCGACAAGCTGGAAGCCTCGATGGGCGGCGGAAGTGAGCGAATGCCCGAGGAAAGCCAAAAGGAACGTTCATCTGCCCCGGACAACGGAGAAATAGCCGGCGATTCTGAGCGGCCTCCGGGTTCGCGACGAATCTACGACCCGCTCAATGGCACGCTGGACATTCCACGCAAATCGAGCGAGCCAGGGCCCAGGTTGCGCCCCGCTCCTGGTGCCGACGCTCCCGTCGATGCGCCCGGGCCTCCCCGGTTTTCCGCCACTCCGCATGACGGAACGCCGCCGCGTGAGAGCTGGATAGTCTCCCCTGTTCAGAGCCGCAAGTCGGATGAACTCGACCGCTCGGTCCCTGCAACGCCTGACGTGGGGGGCCAGCCGGCAGCAGAGGATAAGCCAAAAGAACTCGCGCGGCCCAAAAAGCCAGACGTCTTGAAGGCGTTTCATACGCTGCGCGCCGCACCGTCCGACTCAGAGCCGCCTGCCAAACAGACTAGCCCGACTGCACCGGCGTCCGAAGCGGACCATGTCGCGGATGCCCGGCAACAGGCCCTCTCCATCCTTGCGCGCCTCGACCCTCCGACTGGAGATGGCCATGCGATGCCCTCGGACCTCGCCCCATCCGGTGAATCTCCGAACCCCCGACCGGATTTTCCCGCTCTGGAGTCGATTGCCGCGGCCATCGAAGACGAGCGCCGCTCAGTCGACCCGCCGACACCTGCTTCGAACCGACCACAGTCTCTGTCCGACTTCCTGCTGAGCCTCAAGAACGAGCACGAGGAAAGTCATGTGACGAGCTCCAAGACGACCCAGCCGGCGCCTGCCGAGTCGCTTCCCCAAAAGTCAGCGGAAGATGCTTCTGCCGTCTCCAAGAAGCCGGCTACGCCCTCCGATGAGGTGCGTTTTCCCCGTCCAGTGGAGGAAAAGAAGCGTACGGTGGCGTTGTTTGCAAAGCCGGAGCGCCGCGCCGCGCCGCGAAGTGAAGCGCCGGCCGCGGGCGGGTTGAACGTGGATTCGTTACATGTTGAGGCCTTGAACGCTGAGCCCGTGAGCGATGAAGCGGTGAACGTAGAAACGACCAACGTTGAACCGGTGCGCGATGAGTCGTTGAACGTTGGGCCGTTGAACCGTGAAGAGGCTAAGGCAGAAGCGCGTCCGCTAGTGGCTGGAGCGATTCAGCCACCTCTTGCCGTACAACTGCCGGAGCAGCAGTCTGTCGCGCTTCCACCGATGGAGAAGAACCCCGTCAAGACAGCGTCCGCTGAACGACTACCGGTCGAAGAGCCGCCGGCGAGAACGCGGGCCGGCACGCCATTCATCACGGAGCGGCCGGTCGTAGAGGACCGGATGATTGAGCTGCCCGCCGCGCCAGCACCACGTGACGACGAGGAGGCGCCGGCCTCCGATGCGTTCCTCGATGCCTCGTGGTTACGGGGTGTTTCGGCGGCCTTTCTGTCCGCCGGAGACGAAGAGGTCCAACCCCCTGAAGAGGCTTCAGGGCACCCCTTGCCAGAAGCCCCCGAGCCTACATTGCCTGAAGCACCTGTGCTGGCTTCGCAGATGCTGACCCCGCCACAGGTTTTACCCGTGCTGGAACCGCCTGTAGAGGAGTCGAGCGCGTCGGAACAGCCTACTACCCCAGCCTTGAGGGCCGGGGAGTCGCCCGTATTCGAACAACCGAGTCGTACGGCTGAATCAGAATGGCCACCGGCCAGGCCAGAGGTTGTTGATTTGGCCTCGATAGACACGCGTGGTTCCAGAGAGGAGGACATGCCGCATGGTGTCGCGCAGCCCCATGAAGGATTGTATGAACGGGGTGTTTTGGAAACCCCGGATCCGGCCCATGTGTTAAGCGAGCAGCCCACGCCCGTTTCCATCCCAGAAGCCAGGCCGGCCGTGCCCGATCACAGCGAAGCGCCGAGCCGGACAATGCAGAATTTCATGGCAGAACACATGGCTGTCCCCGAGGATACCGATCAGCGTCACGCCGAAAAACTTACGCGTAGCGCTCGGGAAGCGCTCGAGGCGCTGGAAAGCCGGGAGGCCGGGGATGAGGTACCGCCGCCGGTCACTCGACCCGTGGTGCAGCCCTTAGTACGGTCCGAGCCGCCCGCTGTCTCTGCGTATGAGGCAAAGCTCGATGGCGTGGTTGAGGCGCTGGCGTTCGCGGCGGACGATCCAATTCCGTTGGCTCGTGTATCCAAGGTATTTAGCGAAATATCGGGAGAGCGCCGGCCGACTGAGGCGCAGGTGGCCGAGTCCGTTGAACGGCTCAATACGCTGTATGGCCAGCTGAATCGGGCTTTTCGAGTGAAAATCTGGGCCGGAGGTATTCGCATGGCGACGGACCCGGGGTATGCCGAGTATGTTCGCGCGATCTACAAGCAGGATCGCCCGAAAAAGCTGTCTCGGACGCTGATGGAGACGCTGGCGATCGTGGCGTATAGCCAACCCACCACGAAGCCTGAGGTCGACTTCATTCGCGGCGTCGATAGCGACTACGCGGTACGCAAGCTGTTGGAGATGGGGTTGTTGGACATTGTCGGCCGGAGCGATGCCATCGGGAAACCGTTATTATACGGGACATCCGATCGTTTCCTGGAGCAGTTTGGGTTGAGTGAATTGGCCGCGCTCCCCAAGTTGAAGGAAATCGAGGAGCTTCTCGATGACCCATCCCTGCAGCGCGAACGGATGCATCTGATGGCGCTTGAAAGCGGATTGGATGGAGCCCGTGGTGATTCGGAATCGTCGGAAGTAGACGAGGGCTAACGTCCTGTTGTGTAGGCTAGTTCGCCGCGACCCTTTCGAGCATCACACGTCGAGCAGGGGAGCGAAGACGTCTGCAGTATAGGCAAGGCTTCGCTTGAGGGCGGTGACGGTGCTCATGGTGCGTGGGGTGCCCTTTTCGACGGCTTGTTCGAGGATGAGGAGGGGTTTAATACCGCGGTCATCAAGTACGGACACCAGCCGGCGGTAGTCGATGTCACCATCGCCAAACGTCTCACTCCACACACCTCCGTGGGACTGGCGGAGGTGCAATTCCACGATGCGATCCCCATAGAGGCGGACAATGTCGAACAAGGCCACCTGGGAGTCCCCCGCACCCCGGTATACCCAGTGGGCATCCAGGCACAACTTCACATTTTCTGGATCGGTGCCCAGCAACATGTGATGGAATTCACGTGCGCCGGCACGTAGCTCTGGGTCGTGGGTGTGATACGCCAGCGTAAGGCCTTCGCGCCGCAGCGCGGCCCCGAGTCGATTGAGCGCGGCGGCCTGCGCAGTCAGTTGCGCGTCATTCTTATTCTCCTGCGTCCCCCAGGCGATCGGCGAAGGGTTGGTGACGACGATTTTCGCCCCGAGCGCCCCGGCTGCCGTGGCGATTTCCAGTGCCTGGGTGATATTCGACTCGATGGCGTCTGGAAGGTGAAGGGTGGAGCCGACGTAGAAGGAGGACATCCATACATCATGCGACGCGAGGAACGGTGTCAGGCGCTCCACTTCGGCCAGCGAGCCAAACGCCGGCTCATACCCTGCCAGTCCGGCCAATCGAAAGGCCTTGAATGACGTGTCGTAGTCGGCGAACCAGTCTTTGTCCTCTCGCTGGTAATAATTAAACCAGGTATACTGCTGGCATCCGATTCGGGCGGCATCTTTCAACGGCGCGGTACGGAGCCAGGCGGGTGCCATCGCTCCGGCACCAAACACGGCAGCTGACTGGACGAATTGGCGGCGAGAAATCATCGGATCGTCGGTAACCGGCCCTATGGTAAGCCGGCGTGGCGATCAGTAGATGATGATCTCCAGGCCGTATTGCCTATCTGTAATGAGCAAGGGCGCGGTGGTGTACGGGATGTAGAAATGCGTGTCAGAATTCCGCTTTTTGGGCAGATCCTCAACGTTGAGCGTAAGATAATACCCATCGTTAGTTTGGCCAAACTGGTAGGCCATCGCGTTGGATCCCGAACTGGAGGTCTGCTCGATCTCGAACAGGCGCTTGCGTTCCTTGCCTTTGCGCAGTAGGATTTCACTGAAGCCAAAGCGTCGATCGACCCGCAATGCACGCGGCGTATCGCCCTTGTCTACACCGTCAAGAAAGATTCGTACGACTTCGGCCTCGGCAAGCAGGGCATCACTAAGTTCGATTGGGGCTCGCTCCGTTGTGTCATCGGATTCCGTGGCAGGGGCGGAATGCATGCAACTGGAGAACAGGGTAAAAACTCCTGCGACGACAACAATGCGTAAACGGTTCATGGTGTACACCATCAAGCTGTGCTGAGAGTGGCGGACTCGCCGTAGCCGTTCAAATTCAGTGAAGGCGAGCGCGTGAAAGACGTCAACACTCTGGAATGAGGTTGCTCCTTCTGTATAGATGCACGCGACACGCCCTCGATGATGAGCTGCGGTCGTTTTTTAATCAGGCGCGGCGCAACTTCTCGTTTTCCTGTTGTAATGGGTCTCTATTACTGAAGTTTCCTGATACCGGACAATTGTCGCGCCAGAACCTTTTGTCTCTCAGGAGCGCAGCGCACCCTTTTGGCGTTTGTGTTGTTCGAGGAGGAGTTTGATATGGTGTAACGGGTCGACATCAACTAGATTTACCCCGTTTGACACCGGTACCCCCCCGTCGCCAGCAGGTTGATTACTGGTTGTGGGATCGATCGCGGTCTGCGGATCGATCGGCAGAATGAGCCGGGCGCTGCGATTCTGAGTAAGGTACGTGCAGATCCAGCTTATGATCACATGCATCCGGTTATGGAAGCCGACCAGGAGGACGAGATGCAGCACCAGCCAGGACAACCAGGCGAAGAACCCCTGGAGCCGGATATCTCCCGGAAACTCTGCGACGGCGGCATGCCGGCTAACCGTGGCCATGATGCCGGGATTGCGATAGACAAACGCGGGCGCGTCTTCTCGCTTCAGCCGGTTGAGGATCACATCCGCCACGTGTCGGCCGGCCTGTCGCGCCACGGAAGCAAGCTGAGGATGGAGTGCGCCTCCGGCATCGACACTCGCGGCCATATCTCCCACGACGAACACATTCGGCCGACCCGGAAGGCTGAGATCGGGTTCTACGACGATTCTTCCGCCCCGGGTCTGTTCGAGTCCGAGACAGTCGGCCAGTGGATTGGCGCGAACTCCTACGGCCCAGATGGCCGTGTGGGTACGGATGAATTTCCCGCTGTCCAGATGCACAGCCCTGGGCGTCACGCGCACGACGCGTTCGTTCAGCATCACATGAACCCCCTGTTCCTGCAGCGCTTCGTAAGCGTGTTTGCGGGAGTCGGCATTAAAAGGGGCCAGCAGATGGGGTCCGCCTTCAAGTAGGATTACACGCGCGCGATCGAGCCGCAGGTCGGGGAAGTCGTCCGGCATGGAATGACGGAGGAGTTCGATCAGGGCGCCGGCCGTCTCTACCCCGGTCGGCCCGCCGCCGATAACAACAAAATGCAGCAAGCCTTCCCGGATGCGCTCCGGATACTGGTCGGCCAGTTCGAAGCGCTGGAGGATGTGACTTCGCAGCGCGATGGCGTCCGGCAGCGACTTCATCGGAAAGCTGTGCGATTCGGCGCCATCTATCCCGAAAAAATGGGGGGTGGAGCCGGCGGCAAGCGCGAGAAACTCGTAGTCGATCCGCTCGCCGGAGTCCAGCACGACCCGATTTTCATCGAACTGCACGCCAACGACCCGTCCGAGGCGGAATCGGTAGTTGGCTTGCCGCCGGAATACGCCTCGTATCGGGTAGACGATCTGTTCGGGCTCGAGACCCGAAGTGGCAACCTGATACAGCAGGGGCTGGAAGGTGAGGTAATTGTTCGGGTCGATCATGAGCAGTTCGACGGGTGCGCTGTGGAGGGCGCGTGCAAGCGCCTGGCCACCGAACCCGCCGCCTACGACGACTACGCGCGGCGAGGATGGTACTGGGATGGATGACTCCATGGATCGGTCAAGAAATCAAGGTGGAGAGGAGCCGGCGACGGAGGGCGAGTGGGGGAGGCACCGGCGGCAGCGGGGGAAATGGGGGCCGGTGCTTGCCGCGACTTGGAGGGGAGAGGCAGTCGAACAGGCTTCAAAGATGGTGCCAGGCGACCCGCGATTTCAGGCATTTTGGTCGATGCCAATTCAAGCGATGCATGCCGGCACAGAAATTGTCAGGCCGATTGCTGCTCCACCGAGCGAGGCCCCCTTTCCTATCCATCCAGCCCCTCGCCATACGTAACGAGAGCTTTTATGCGACTGTCGCACCTGTCCCATGCCTCGCGGACCCCACGCGAGCTCATCATGTTTGTATTCATTCTAATCGTCACTTCGACGGTCATTCTACCGGCGCAAGGCCAGAGCAAAGTCGGCGGTCATTTTGGCGTCGTTTCGCCATTGGTCCAATTCGCCGCTGATGACCTGACCACCTTCGCCGATGGTCTGGGCCTGGGTTTCCCGATGGGACTTACACTCGGCGTGAAGCCTGGGGTCGACTTCGACCTCGAGGTCGTGCCTTTTATCCAGAATAACGAAGTCTCAAACGTGCTACTGCACCCTGGGGCATTGATGGCCCTTACCAATGGCTATACCTTTGGTCTCCGCGCCGCATTCGAGACCGGCGGTGCCTACGGCGTTACGGCGTTGTTGAATAAAGGAAAGCGCATCTCATCCGATGTAACGCTTTTTGTCGAATTCGTGGTACCCGTCCGCTTCTTCCGCGAAGCGCCCACCTTCGAGGGTGAAGAGACGGATGTCCGCAAGGCCATCGCTGGCGCACTGCACGTCGGCATAGCCTTTTAGGCCGTTTTATTCGACGACGACGGTACACCGGGCTTCCAACGGCCGTCCATCGTACACATAAAGTTGATGATCGTTGGTGTTCAATACCACCCTCACCTCATGTGTACCCGGGGTGAGGGTGTCCAGATAATGCCACGTGCTGTACATCCGAGCCACCTTTCGGTCGTCCACATAAAGATGCGCATGGCCCTCGCCGGCCACAGCCTGCCGGCCGGCTTGTTCGGGCACAAACGTAAATCCATCCACCGATAGATGGACGTTCCAGCCGCCTGCGCTATCGCGCGACACATCCAGCAATAGGACCGGCTTTTCCGTCTCGCTCCACATCACGCTCGTCGCGGGCATCACATGCCCCATGTGTCCCTGTTGCTCCGTTTGCTGCTGTTGGCTCGCCAGGAGGTAGGTCGTAGTGGACATCTGGCTGTAGCCGGTCAGCATGAGGATGTACAGGGCGACGAAGGAGACGATGGCAAACGCGATCCGTTGCCAGAGGTGATAGAAGAACGTGATGGGCGTCCGGAAGATGTCGCCGCGGCCTTTCAGAATGAACACGATCAACGCCGCGTGGACGATGGCGTGGCCGATGAACTCGAGCTTGCCGAAAACGAGGGTCGTCGTCATGAACAGGCCTGTAACCGCGAGGGCGAGCGGGCGCTGTACGAGGCAAACGATCAATAGAAAACCCAGCGTGAACTCGACGAAGGCGGCCGAGGTCAGGAAAAACCCGGGCTCGAAGCCGAGGGTCAGAAACGGGCGCTCCTGCAGAATCTCGAGTCCCCACTGGGGATAGAATAACTTCTCGAGCGCGACCCAACACAGCGAGAAACCGACGCTGGCGTACAACCCCGGCAGCGCGCTGGCACGCATTTTTTTACGCGGAGAGCCCATGGCGACGAGGTAGTATCCCGCTCCGAGGAGGTAGGCGTAGTCGAGCAGGTGTAGCGCGCCATAGTGCCAGAAGGCCAATCCGTACAGGGCAAATAGTCCGTAGCCGGCATAGGCCGTCAGGCGGTTTGCGAGGATGAGGAGTGCAATGACCAGCTGAGCGAGGTCAATTATCGCGTGGAGGCTCGGGATCTCCGGGACGAGCATCGAACCCGACTGCCACGAGAGCAGCAGCACACTTCCCACAGCGACCCTCAGGAACAGGTCGCTCCGGTTTTCGAATCGGCTCAACCAACTGGTGAAGCTCGCATAGGCGGGCAACCGGATCAGCCGTTCATCGAGGACGACCACGCCCGCGACCCCCAGTGTGGAGGCGGCGAACAGGATACCGAACAAGGGAGTCAGGATTTCATCCAGCGCCAGAGGGCGTTCCGCGAAGCTGTAGTCGCTGAACCACTTGACGTGAGCAAACGCCCAGATGGGCATTGCCAGTAAACAGGCCGTGCACACCAGGTACAGGCGATAGGTACGAAACATTCGCATGGATAGGGAACTGCGATTCGGCGGCCGTGTGTGAGGGGCGGCGGCGCACGTGTGGATCGATGGGGCACGGAGGAGGGGACGCGGCGAGGAAGTTATACTTCGACGGCGCGGGAGTGGGGGAAGGCGTCACGATTACGCTGAGCCGCCAACCATTTCAACGACAAGGAGTGTGCCACTCGTCACGCCATCGCAACCTCGCACGACCATGCGCAAGCCCGAGACACCGGACTGGGTGAAGAACGCGGTGTTCTACCAGATTTTTCCAGACCGATTTGCACGCAGCCGCCGTGTCAATCACCCGGCCAGCCTGCATTTTAAGCCATGGGGAAGCCCGCCGGCCGAGCAGGGTTACCAGGGTGGGGACCTCCTGGGCGTCGTCGATCGACTCGATCATCTCCAACAGCTCGGCGTGACGGCCCTGTATCTGAATCCCATTTTTTCATCCGCGTCCAACCACAGGTATCATACGTTCGACTACTTTCAGGTCGATCCTCTCCTGGGTGGAAACGATGCGCTGCGCGAGTTGATCGATGTCGTCCATGCGAAAGGGATGAAGATCGTGCTGGACGGGGTGTTCAACCACGCGAGTCGCGGATTCTGGCCCTTCCATCATATCCTGGAGAATGGGCCGACGTCGCCCTATATCGATTGGTTTGTCGTACAGAAATGGCCGCTCAACCCGTATCCACGCGCCGCCAGCGAGCCGCTGAACTACGAGGCCTGGTGGAACCTGCCAGCGCTGCCTCGCCTGAACACCCGAAACCCGGACGTGCAGGAGTACATTTTCTCCGTCGCCACCCACTGGCTGGAATTCGGAATCGACGGCTGGCGGCTGGATGTGCCGGCCGAAATCGATGACGATGACTTCTGGCGGACGTTCAGAAAGCGAGTCCGCGCCGTCAACCCGGAGGCGTACATCTGCGGGGAGATCTGGGAAGATGCACGACGCTGGCTGCAGGGCGATCAGTTTGACGCCGTGATGAACTACATCTTCACCTGGGCCGCCCTGAGCTTTTGCGGCGCCGACACCCTCCGGCCTGACTACAAGCGTAACCATCTCTCGCTCGAGCCCCGCGATGCGCCGGCTTTCGCCGAAGCCATCGACGAGATGCATGGGCTGTACGACTGGGAAATCAACCACGCCCAGCTCAATCTCATCGGGAGCCACGACATGGCGCGGCCTCTCTGGATTGTCGGCGACGATCACTCGGCGATCCGGTTGGCCGCGTTCCTCCAGATGACGATGCCCGGCGCACCGTGTATATATTATGGCGATGAGATCGGCCTCTCCGCAGGCGACGATCCGCATTGCCGTGAAGCGTTTCCCTGGGACGATCACAAACGTTGGCGGAGAGACATCCTGGAGGCGTACACTCGCCTCATCGCACTTCGCCACGCATGGCCCGTTCTGCGCACAGGATCGTTCGAACCCGTGTTGTCCAGCGGCAGAGTCTACGGCTTCCGGCGCCGGCTGGACGGGGTCGAGGCACTCGTCTTCATCAACACCGGCCGCGATGCCGTAGCTATCGAACTGCCGCTCGACAACCGGACGCCGGTTCGGTACGCCACTGCATGGCCTGCCGGCGGGAAGGATGTCGTGGTGGATAGCCCGCGCGGAGCGCTGACGGTGAAGCTGCTAGCCCGAGATGGGACCGTCCTCATCGCCTCACAGGGGCTACCTAGGCCCGATTCGATCTCCGGAGGCATGCGGTAGGAGAAAACGTGTATCGGGTACAAAAAAGCCCGGAAGCATTCGGCTCCCGGGCTTTGAGTCCAAGCGCCGCATTCACTTACATGGCGGGCGCAGGTTGCAGCTTCATGATGTCTCGGCAGAGCCGGCGCCACATCTTCAGGTCGCGGCTGATTTCCATACGCAACTCGCGGAAGTGTCGTTTGACTTCATCAAACTCGGAACGGTGTTCCTTTTTATTGATCGAACGGAAGCGATCGGTTACCGCCTTGGCCGAGGCGATCGACGCGAGCAGCTGCTCGTGGAGCTTGTGTACCCGCTCCGTCATCTCCGTCACGTCGATGTGAACAACGCGACTCAGGTGATCGATGAGCAGTTCGCGGTCCGCCTGGACGAGGCGTTTTTCGATCATCAGCGGGTCGGTACGCTTAAGGTCCCACGCTAGGCCGACTTTGCTCAGCGCCCAGATGAGGTACTTGGGCGGGTCGAACTGGTACCACTTGACGCCGTTGCGGTAGTCGCCGGCAAACGTGTGGTGATAGTTGTGGTATCCCTCCCCGTAGGTGAGAATTGCCAGGATGAAGTTGTTCACCGCCGAGTGCTCAGTGGAGTAGGGCTTTGATCCCCACATGTGGCACAGCGAGTTGATGAACCACGTCGAATGGTGGACAAAAAACACGCGCGCCAGGAAGCCGATCACAAACGCGCCGAACCAATCGCCCGTCATATAACCGATCAGCCCGACGACGAGCAGATTGGTGATCGTGAGCCAGATCCCGTAATACCGTTCCTGGAGCTGGAGCACTTTGTCATCCTTGAGATCGCTGATGTACCGATCTTCGATCGGGTCTCCTTCCTTCAGCATCCATAACAGGTGCGAGTGCCAGAAGCCTTTGCTGGCGTTGTAGGGATCGCCCTCTTCATCCACGTGGCGATGATGGAGACGATGATCGAACGACCAGCGGAAGACGCTGCTCTGCGCGGCAAGGGTGCCGAAAAACAGGAGGACCAATTCCACCGCGCGCTTGGTGCGATAGGTGCGGTGGGCGTAGAGGCGGTGGTAGCCGGCCGTGATGCTGATCAACGAGGCGGCGGAAAAGAAAAACGTCCAGCCAAAAAGTGACCAGGATGGGGTCGTGCTCATCAGGTAGATGGGCAATAGAATGACGAGGAGGACGTGGTAACTGACAATAAAAATGCTGGCCACCCAATCGATTTGATCGGAGGAGCGGTGTGTTTGGGGTTGATTAGACTGCATTCGCTCTTCTACAAGGATCGTGACAAGGGATGTTGTTCAGCGGGGAGGGGGAGCAAATTACCCGAACTCCGGCCGTGGTTGGTGGTCCGGCACACGCGTAACATGCTAACCGTGGAGGGGGAGGGGTGTATCCCGGCTCGACGGAAGGGAGCAACACAGCGGTGGTCGCGCGCGCGCGAAACGTGGGCAAGTATACTTCCGGAGCCAAACAATGACAACGGCCGCGGCATCATTTCTTGCGCAGGGTGATCCTTATACACAGGGTCCAGCAATTTGATCTCATGAACACACGGTGCGTTTGTAGGTCTTTTTACGTACGGACGAAACAGCCGGCAAAGTAAAACGTTGGCGAGCCACGCGCGAATACGCGTTTTTTCCGCAGACAATCGCTTTTTTAGATGAAAAATCTCTCGTTCTCGTTAGTTCTCCTGGTCCTCGTGTCGGTTGGCGCCTGTCAGCCCGGCCAATCGCAACAAAGCAGCGGCGACGCTGGGGAGCAGCAGTTTTTTACAGTCGATGGCGACTATGCCGGCGCGCACATTCTGGTATCGTATGCCGGAGCCATGCGCGCGGACAGCTCGGTGACGCGCTCCAAGGAGCAGGCGCGGCAGAAAGCCGACAGCTTGATCGCGCTCATCCAGGCGGATTCCACCCGATTTGATGAACTCGCCCGGGCGGAATCAGATGGCCCCTCCGGTCCGATGGCCGGCGACCTCGGGGTCTGGCAGCGCGGTCAGATGGTGGAGGAGTTTGACGCCGCCATCGAGTCCCTGCGCATCGGAGAGGTCACCGCGACGCCGGTTGAGACGGCCTTCGGCTATCATGTGATTCGGCGCAACTCGCTCGAAAAGCCATTCTATGGCGCCGACGCGTTTTTTGTCGGTTTTACTGGCCCACAGGCTCCGCCTACCGTTACCCGCAACACCGAACAGGCCCGCGCGCTCGTCGATTCGCTCAAGCCGCTGGTCACGCCCGAAACGTTTGAGGCGATGGGTCTCGAGTACAATGATTTCGGCGACGAACCGTTTTTCTTTATAGGGGGATTTAAGGAGGATGACAACGTCCCGCCCCAGTTGCTCGACGCGCTGAAAGGCGTCGCCATCGAAGGCATTGCCGGACCGGTGGAGTTTCCCTCCGGCTATGCGTTTGTTCGTCGCACCCGCCTCGAACGGCGCTCCGGCGCCCACATCCTGGTTCCCTACGCCGGCGCGATGCAGGCCGGACCGGACGTCACCCGGACGAAGGAAGAGGCGCTCGCCCACGCCCAGTCGCTCATCGCGCAGCTGAAGCAGGACCCCACCCAGTTCGCCACATTCGCCGCCGAGAACCCGGACATGACGTCCCGCCAGGGCGGTGACCTCGGTCTCTGGTTCAAGGGCAGCATGGTGCCGGCGTTTGAAGAGGCCATCAGCACGCTGGAGATTGATGGGATCTCAGAAACACCGGTGGAAACGGATTTCGGTTTCCACATCATCCAGCGCAAAGCGGCGATCAGGTGACCCCCAGGGCGTGACATGGGTACGACCATGCAGTCTTCTGGAACGCCATCCGCACCAGCCAGAAATCGCATGGCCAGGATTCAGATTCTCCTCATAGAGGATAACCGCCTCTTGCGCGAAGGCATCGCGGCCATCCTTAATGATTCCGGGGAATTCGAGGTGATTGCTCGATCGGGGGAGGTTGAGGTAGGACGCCAACTCGTTGACTTCGACCCGCCTCCCCATGTCGTACTGCTAGATCTGGGGCTCGAGAAAATACATAGCCTCTCGCTGATGGCCCTCCTGCGCGAAGAATGTCCGAAGGCCAGGATCATCGCGATGGATATCCTGCCGGATCATGTCGATATCGTCGAATTCGTTAAGGCAGGCGGGAGCGGATTTATTCTTAAGGATGCTCCCCTGAGCGATTATATCGCGACTATCAGAGCTGTAGCCGCCGGCGAACGCGTATTGCCGCCGGTATTGACCAAGTCGCTCTTCACCCAGATCATCGACTATGCCCTGGATAGGGGAGTGGCTATCCCTGCCAGTGTCACACAGCTGACTTCTCGAGAGCGAGACGTGGTAGAGCTCATCTCAGAGGGCTTCAGTAATAAGGAAATCGCAGGAAGGCTGCACATCTCAACGTTCACTGTGAAAAGTCATGTCCACAATATTCTTGAAAAACTGACGCTAAACACGCGGCTTGAGATCGCCGCGTTCGTCCGGCGAGAAGACCCGTCAGCATAAACGTGCTCGCGAACGAGTCGATGCCAGCCCGGCAATCCACACCTCCTCTCGTCCTTAAGCACTAGTTCACTTTTCATCCTTTCTGATGGTGGGTTTCCGCGGGCTAACCCGTAGGTTGAAGTTGTAGGATGTGGTGGGGATATCGACTGGCGCTCATGCCCTGGCCACATCCGACGCGTTGCGATCCCCGAAGCGTGGGCGGGCGCTGCATGTTTACGAGTCAGTAGCGGGGGTTTTAAGGGTAGCGGTTTGCAAAACGACCCTGAATTGTAGTGCCCGACGAAGAACCTGGTGGCGTCTATAACCCTTTGTGAGGACTCGAACCATGAAGTTGAGCACTCACTATTATGTTCTCTCGTTGAGCGAGGACACCAGCCGGCTTTTCGAAGGCTTTCGAGATATACTGATCGATATCCGCACTGCCGGTTTCCCATGTAAGAATCCACCCGATTTAAAGCCATCCGCACCTACTGCGTCAACGACAGAACCTACGAGGAAATTTTTTGGCAGGGTAGACGAGCGCTTCTCACGGTTTCTCTATCAGGACCCTCTATGGGTGGTCCTGGTTGGTGAGCAGCATTGCCTCTCACTGTTTCAGCAGGTGACCACCCACGGCGACGCGCTAATAGGCTTCCTGCCTGGCGATTATACGACCAACACTCCGCGCGATCTTGGCACCATCGTCTGGCCGATCATCAAAAAGGCCCTGGCGGGCTCCAACGATCGAGCCCTGTTCGAACTCGAAGCGGCGACAGAGTCGAAACGCATCGCGGTCGGGATAGCGGCAGTCGGGCAAACCCTTGAAAAAGAAGGCGCCTACCTCCTTTTTGTCGAAGAAACCTACCAGGTGAAGTCCGCACCGGCGTGGAAGAACGCGCGTAACGAATCGATCGACGACCCCGTCGACATCCTGGTCGAGCGTGTGCTTTCGGGAGGGGGGAATGTGGTATTTCTAGATAGCGAATCGATGATCAGATATCAACGGATCGCACTCGTATCTCTCCTGTCCGCCGCCGAACGGAAATCTGTTTTCGGAGCATAACTCTCGCCTGACAAGGTGAGTTACGAAACGCTTTTACTCATCAACCTCTAGAGGTCTATCATGCCCCTTTTAAACGTTGTCATCTCGCTCATCGTGGTCGGTGTGTTGTTATGGCTTGTCAATCAGTACGTCCCCATGGATCGGAAAATCAAGTCGATACTGAATGGCGTGGTAGTGATTGCGGTCGTGTTATGGCTGTTGAGCGTTTTTGGTCTATTCGATTCCTTCTCGAACATACAGATCGGCAATTGACTCGCGTTTCAGAGTCGCATTCCTACCATAGAAAATGTCACCAGGTCATTACCGCAAAAAGGGTGAAACCATGCGTACATATAGTCTACTTGTTCTTGCGCTGTCGCTGTTCGCCATGGGCCAGACAAGCCATGCACAGGGCGTGGATGGTATACAGACATATCTGAATGACATGTCAATCCGCGTGAAAGCCGCGAGCGATCCTGCCGAAAAGCGAGCCATCTTGAATCGTTCCTTCGATGTGATGGCTCAAGCCCTCGATAAAATCGAACAGTCTTCGTTGATTTCGAGCGACGATCGGACCGGCCTCGATAGCTACCGTGCCAGTCTACAAGAAAATCGCGACGAACTCGCCGGAGTGAACGGGTTCGATCGCGTTCCGGATGCACGGCTCGATGCCTTTGCCGACTACTCGGTGCAGAGCCTGGAGCAGGCAGCTGAGAAAACGGTGACGATCAGCCTGGTCGCTGCGCTTCTCATCGTAATCATCTTGATCTTGTTAGTGTAATCTCTTCACTCGATGCGCATTCAAGATCAACATAGCCGGAGCGCCACGCAGGCAGTCTCGATGCCCTCTGCATGCATATACTGCGTGGCGCCCGTCTTTTTTTTGCTTATTTCATGTAGTACGGTTCGTCTACCCGCAGGCGATGCGACTCCTGACATGACCGTCGCTACCCCGGTCCGGTATTCGATCGTCTTCGTTATCCATGGTGATGGGAACTACCGGTATCACGATACCCACGGTGGATCTCACTTGGCTGACGCGATGGCGCTGGATTCTGCACGCGACATAGCCATGCTGAATCCGAATGCGGAGGTGTTTATCTTCCACGAGCAACGCCGGCCCGGTTTTTTGAAGCGCATCTTCTCGCGTCGTGACGCCACGTTTTATTACTACCGACATGGCCGGCTCCTGGAGACCGAATCGTACCGACGCGTTCAAAATTCCGAACGATTCCAAACTGCCGTGGTCCTTCACGATCGTTTTCAAGCCCCCCGAGTGGGCGATCAAACGCGAATATTTTTCTATATGGGTCACGAGGTCCCGGAGTATGGTGGCGCCGGCTACGATGCCACGTATCCACAAAACTCATTCACGGTAGTTGACCTGGCCGGCGGACTGGATCGGTGGTCCCGCAACTCAGGCCGGTTCGACCTCCTCGTGCTCGCCACCTGCTACGGAGGCACTCCCCATACGATCGCGACTCTTTCGCCCTATGCGCGTTTTATCGTAGCGTCCCCCGAAAACCTGCACCTCGCGTACTACGACCTCCAACCGTTCCAGCGCCTCAGCCTGTCATCAGGCGACGCTGGGGCACTCGCCGAACGATTTGCCCAACAGGCGTTCCTGCGGCTCACGGCCGATGTGCAGACGGCGGTGACCGTCGCCCTCTACGAAGTGGATCAAGTGGCACCGTACGTTACCGCTGTAAGTGGCACCTACAGGAGCGCGCTGGAGGTGAACGGAACAGATACACCCGGTATCCCCATCGATTGCGCCGAGGGCGTGTTTTCCCGGGCTGGCATGAGCGACGGCGTCACGCTTTTTTATCGTCCTCCGGAGTTTGGCCGCGCGCGAAGTAAAACGAACCATTCGGGGTGGGTGTGTCCCGAGATGTAGTGCCGCTCGACACCTGCCGGTGTGATTCGGCAACTGCTCCTGGTATTCCGCAACGGATCGTTATATTACGGCGAACTCGTTCTGGCTTTGTCAGATGCAGCCAGGTGACCACAGGAACCGTGAATGACATGAAAGGAATATCCTACGGATGGGACACACTGCGCCGGCTTTCACTAGGAGCGGCGGTGTGCGCGGCTATGATGGCTCTTCTGTCGCCTCTGCCGGCCAACGCCCAGAACGATCCGGACCCGGGTCGGTTTGCTGAAGAAATCGTCGCGTTTGAGCAGTGGGATCTGAAGAATACGATTCCGGAACGCCCCGTTCTCTTCACGGGCAGTTCGAGCATCCGGCTCTGGCAGACAGGCGTCTATTTTCCCGATTTACCCGTGGTAAACCGCGGTTTCGGCGGCTCGCATATCTCGGACGTGAACTTCTATCTGGAGCGCGCGGTGGTGAAGTATGCGCCCCGGGCCATCGTGTTCTACGCCGGCGACAACGACATCGCCGGCGGGAAAACGCCGGAAAGGGTACTTGAAGACTACAAGGTCTTCGTCGCCCGCATCCACGCGCACCGTCCTGAGGCGGATATCTTCTTTATCCCGATCAAACCCAGCCTGGCCCGCTGGGCCCTCTGGCCGCAGATGCTCCGGGCGAATGTGATGATCGCCGAGTTCTCCGCCACTTCGCCTCGCCTCCACTACATCGATGTGGCCACGCCTATGCTGGGCGTGGACGGGACGCCCCGGCCGGAGTTCTTCCTGGAGGATGGACTCCACCTCAACCGGGACGGCTACGACCTCTGGGCCCAGATCGCACGCCCGCAATTGCTCCAGGTGCTGAACCAACGCTCTGGTGGGCGCTGGTCAGGTCACTGAAACGCCGGTTTATTTACTGGCCTTCCGGAACGCCTTCAACCACGCCTCGGCCATGAGGGCATTGCCGGCCGGCGCTGGGTGCACGCCGTCCGGGCACCAGTAGGAGGCCGGAGCTTTCTTCAGCGCGGCGTCGAACAGCGCCTGGTACGGGATCCACTGGGCCTTGTAGTCCATCGCGATGCGCTTTGCGGCCGCACGGTACGTGTCGAATTCCGGATGCCACTTTTCGTTGATGGCCGTACCGCCGGCGACGGCAAACGGTTCACACAGGATCAATCGCACATCGGGCAACGCCGTGCGGGTGCGGTCCAGCAGGGCGCGGTAATCCCGCTCGTATACCTCCACCGTCCCATCGTAATTGCCGTTTAGCTTGTGCCAGAAGTCGTTCACGCCAATCAGGATGCTGAGGACATGCGGGGCGAGGGTGAGGCAGTCGGCATCCCATCGCTCCGCGAGCTGGTACACCTTGTTGCCGCTGATGCCCCGGTTAAAACACTGCCAGTTCATCTTCGGCTGCGCGGCGAGCAGCTGCGACGCGGCAAGCGACGCGTATCCATTCCCCAGGCTACGGCCGGAATTGGCCTCCTGGTTTTCTTTGTTGCGCCCCGCGTCCGTGATGGAATCCCCCTGGATGACGACGACGCTGCCAGCTGGGAGGCTGGCTGAAGCGTCCCCGGCTTCGTCCCCGAGGACGGACGTGATGATGTCTGGCACATACAGGCCGGCGCCTGCCGTAAACGCGCTGGCTTTGAGGAACTGGCGACGATTCGATCCGGAAGAGGGCATGGTGGTGGGTGTTAAGGGGGGCAGGGGGTCACTCGCTGGCCTGGGCACGTGCACGTTCGATGAGTTCGATGAATAACGCGCTTTCGCGGGCTCCGTTGATCGGATGCCCGTTTACAAAAAAGCCAGGTGTCGAACTGATCCCAAACTGGCCGCCTACGCTCATTGCACGCTCGATGAGGGCGTTGGCACGCTGGTAGCCTTCCGACTCGCTGTCGCCGGCGCAGGCGTCCCAAGCAGCCAGATCGATGCCGCTTTCGCCGAGCCGGCTCCGGCTCTGAGCCACTACGTTTTCTTTTGTGATCGACCGCTGGTTGCCGAAGTAGCTATCGTGCAACGTCCAGAACGCATCGATCGACTGGTCGGCCGCGCAGATCGAGGCGATCGATGCCGCGCGCGCCCAGGGGTGGATGCTGTCGAGCGGGAACTGCATGTAGACCAGCCGGACCTCATTGGGGTACTTCGCCATCACATTGCGAAGTGTGTCGGCCGCTGCGGCGCAGTAGGGGCACTGGAAGTCCGAAAACTCGACGATCGTGACCGGTGCATTGGCCGGGCCTTTCGAGGGCATGTCGGCGATAGCGGCCATCAGGGCTTCGTGCGTTTTAAGCGCCTCGGCAGCGGCCTCGCGCTCCCGTTCTTTCAGCGCCTCGTCCATCTCGGCCTTCGAGCGGCCGGCGTTAAATGGCCCCCCTGCCAGCAAGTAGAAAGTCGTGTCCTGCGGATCGGTCAGGAATCGCTGCTCCTGTTGGCCATTCAAAACGAAAGAGCCCTCTTCCATGCCTTCCACGACAGATGGCTCGATGTCCCCTATCGTCACCTGGTAGTCAGCGAGCTGGGGAAAAAGAAAGTGCAGGTTCGTGTGGAGGCGTTCCTTTCTGGCGTCCGAGTTGTCGACCGATTGCGCTTTCGCCAGCAAGACGAGCGCGCCTGCGAGCAGGCCTGCACTAAGAAGAAGGGCGAGGGTTTTCATGGGACATTCAGGTGTTGGTGACGCCGGCCCGGGTGAGCGACCGGAAACGTGCATTTCAACACCTGAACGCCCTGAAGGATCGCGGTGGGTGAAAAAAAGCGATGAGAAGGGCTATTGCTATTCGATCTTCACCCCGTAATGCCGTGAAAAAGGCTGTCTGACCCCGTCCTCGACGTTGGCCTCGCCATAGGCATTCGCCTTGTCGCCCGTGACCAGTCGTAGCCAGAATTCGTGGCGTTCCGCATCGAAATACCAGCGATGGGACGTGTCCGACTGATCGGTGGTCACCACTTCCTCTACGCTGGCGGCTTCCACGATCGTATCCCGCTTGGAATTGGGGTACAACTTCGGGGCGGCCGGCACATCGATAAATTTGAGTACGAGGTACTCGCCCCGGAAGCCTTCCCGTGTTGCGTATTTTCCCTGCAACCCGCCCCGTACTTCATAGATGCGGCCGGCCGGCAGGAACAGTGCCTCCGTATCGTCGGAGGCGTAGGTCGTGCCGTTGACCATGACCTCGTTCCCCTCAAACGCCGAGAACCGCAGGGAACGGGTGTCGCAGGAGACAACGGGCGTGTTGAACTTGGTGTCGATCTGCCGGCAGCCGGCCGTTTCGTCGGTGAGGATCTGCGGGCCGACGCGCACCTCTCGGTAGGCTCCTTCGCCGGTGAGCGTGCCGTCCGAGTCGATGATAACGGCACCGCGAGTCGTTTCGGTGCGTCCTGTGCCGGCCGCAGGGTTTCGCCGCCGGCGTTCGGCCTTGACAGGGGTCGGGACAAACGGATCGGAATCGATCATTGTCGAGCCCTCGAAGAAAATCGGCGCGTCGAAACTCAGTGCGCCCACGCTGGCGACGCCGCGTTCGAACATGTCGTCCGATTTAAATCCGATGAATGTGTTGTTGATCGAGAAGCTCTTGCTGTAAAAGCCCATGATGGCGGAGATCTGGCGATCCTTCCCGGTCATGTACGGGGGGATGGTCCGGCCGGCAAACACTTCGTCGGGTGTTTTAGGTGTACCGATGTTGTCGGTGTGGGCGACGAAGAGAGAGTTCAGGCTGCCATCCCGGCGCTGCCAGATGTGGAAATGGGCGTCGGAGAAGGTGGAGTTGACCAGTTCGAAATCCGAGCTTTCATCCGCCCAGAAATTCACCATGTTCTTGTAGGCGTTGAGGTTCTGAATGGGCCCGGTGCCGCCTTCATACATGAAGCCGACGCCGCCGTGCCGTTCGGGATCTCCGTTGGCATAGAGCCCCCGCCGGCTGCCCAGCACAGTGGAGTGCACCACGTTGTCGCGCATCTCACCCATCGGGGCGCTCGCGTTTTCGTTGTGGGCGCTGCCGCCCGTGTCGCGGAGATCGATCCATATGCCATACCCCTCCGCGCCGGCGGCCACGTTGCCGATGAGCGAGTTTGTGGGGAAAGAAATCCAGAAGATTGAGGGGTTGGCGTCGCTTTCGATCAACTCCTGGCTTTCGTCCGGAAACGTCCGCACGATGGCGCCGATGTTGTTTTTGAGGACGTTGTCGCGCTCGACGAAGTTCTCGAGGAAGTAGCAGTGGCCGATGGCGTTGTAGCCCACGTTGCCTTCGAGGAGCACGTTGAACGTGCCGTGGATGGTGTAGCAGCGTTGGAAGCTGTCGTATACGGCGCTGTTTTTAACATAAGCGCCTTCGGCATGGCCGAAGAGGTGCCAGTGGAGTGGGTAGCGGGCCATGCGGCCAGTCTGCCCCATGCGGTAAAATGCGACACCGGAGACATGGCTCATCAGGGCCGGGTCGTTGGCATATTTCGGGTCCTCCCACATGCTGCTCCACATGTCGTCGTGGTCGTGGCCGGCGTGGGCCATCATCTCCTCGTGGTGTTTCGCCACGATCATCACGTGGCCCCCGAATCCGTTGGTGTTGGTGGCTTCATCGCCCTGGATGAGGATGTTGCGGGAGAGATGCATCACCTCGGCGCGCTGGTCGACGGGCCGGCCGGCGTATTCCATGATCTCGCCCCAGTGCATGTAGGCGAGGGGCTCATTAAACGAAAGAGTGCGTCCATCCGACGAGACGCCGGCGATCGTGCGCCGCTCGGCCTGGTTGGGGTCGAAGTCGGTGCTGACAATGACGATTTCGTCGCCGGGCGCCCAGGCGACGGGCGATTCGAGGATGATGGATGTGGCGCCGGCAAGAGCGGTCGCGCCGGCGGCGAGGCGGGTCCAGGTGGGCGAGGCCACCGTGCCGTGCCAGTCCAACTTGCCGCCCTGTGCACAGATCACCTTGGTGCCGCAGGAGGCAATGTTGGTATCCGGGGTCGTGTGGTTGGCCGTGAGCGTAATCACGGCCTGATGGGCGTACGGCCGTTCCTCGGTGCCGATCTGGAATAGCCCGCGGACGATGACATAGTCCGCGCTGAACGCGAGGTCCCGGTCGTCGAAATAGAGGCTACCATCCACAAACACGCCCTCGAGGCCTGTGACGTCCTGGTCGACCACCACATGGGCGCCTTCCGGGATGGTCACGACGGCCCCGGGGCCGGGAACGGGCACGCCGAACTGCTGCCAGGTAGCGGGGTTGCTCCAGCGGAGGTAGTCGTCGGGATACCGCGAGGCGTTTCGGGGCCCGGGATCGGGGATGGTGTGGGCGGAAAGTGTCAGGAGGAGCAGGATCCCCAGGGCAATGCGCCAGGGGCCGGCGGCAGGCCGCGCCGGACGCGCGGGTCGAGTCGAAAGCTCGTACATGGTCGTAGGTGGAAATGAGAAACGCAGTGCGCCGGGCACAGGGGCCGAGGGGCGCGGGCAGAGATACCGTCCGGGGGGCTCTGGGGGACGTGCAAAAAATCGACCCGCTTTCCGGCATGGCCGGATGATTGGCGAGAACGATGGGTTTTTGCAGGCAATGGGTCTGGCTCCGGGGAGCCACGCCATGGCCAGGTGTTCTGAAAAAAGGGCAGCAGGGTCGGGTTTGTGTACAGCCGGCCTACGGCAACCCGTCTCGTGCTCTTTCAGGACAATCGGCCCCGAGGGTCGGTTCCGTTCGGGTGGTATTTCACAGGTATCGGTCGTGGCAGCCGGCTCGCAACTCAGAGACCGGGGGGCTATATTCACGCCGTATCCAAAACAATGCGGCTCGCCAACGTCATGAATCTGGCAGGTTTTGAAGGAAAAGTAGCTCTGGTGACCGGCGCCGCGAGTGGTGTCGGAGAGGCCACGGCCCGGTTATTCGCGGCGCGCGGCGCGGCCGGCCTGGT
>JBGSPJ010000475.1:0-1593 GCA_041738655.1 Rhodothermales bacterium
GACGGCGACCGGCGCCGGTGCGACGCGCCACGCACAGCAGGCCAGCGCCATCTCCGGTTCCACGGGTACGAAGGCGGCCGTATCTACTGGAGCATCTACCCGATCCGAACCCACGGCCGGGCCGTGGCAGGGCGGCTCGGACGCGGCGATCGCGCGTGGCTCGTTCACCTCCATCATCCGGCACGCATGCAAGACCGACGGCAGGACGCCGGCGGTGAGCATCATGAGGGCAACAAGAAGGGCCGGCCAGGAAGCAAAACGGCGCATCGTCGTGGAAGCGGGTTGCGTGAAAAGCGGGTACGGGTGGCCTCCCGTGAGGTTCCTGTCGGGCGAGCCGTGCAAATCTGATCCGGATCCGCTATCATGCGCTGAATACCGGATTTGTCGTAACGCCATGCTCTCCCTCGACCCCTACCCCGATCTTCACCCCGCCGTATTTATTACCGACTGGCCGGCGCCGCTCGGCGACCTGCCTCCGGCCGGCTGGATGGCCGACCTGATGCGCCTGGACGCCCCCGCGCCGATCCAGCGGTCGGAGCTGGTGCGCGGCGCCGTGCGCGACCTGCTTCGTCACCGCGGGTACAAACCCACGGGGCGCGGCAAGCCGGCGTCCGAGTACCTCGTAAAAGCCGCCGAGGAGAGCCCGTTGCTGCCGATTAACCTTGCTGTCGACGTCTGCAACACCGTGTCGCTCCACAGCGGGCTTCCGATCAGCGTGATCGACCTGGAGCGGGCTACACTTCCGTTGCGGATCGCACCGGGGGCGGCCGGTCAGTCGTATGTATTTAACGTCTCCGGCCATGAAATCGATGTCGAAGGGCTGCTGTGCATGCACGACGCGGCCGGCCCCTGCGCCAACCCGGTGAAGGACGCGCAGCGCACCAAGACGCACGCTGAAACACGCCGAACGCTGACGGTGATCTGGGGCGCCGAACCCGTCGCCGGGCAGACCGCGGACGCGCTGGCCTGGTACATGGCGCTGCTCATCCGCCTGAATGCGAAGGTGGATGTATTGGTGGGATGATTTTAGAAAAAAGGGAAAACGTTAAACGGACAAACGTGATGATTCGATTCCTCCTGGTAACCATCGTCCTCGCCGGTTGCGGCGCGCCCCCGGCTTCCGACCCGGACGCCTGGATGATCGGGCCGTTCGAGAAATACGCCGGCAACCCGATCCTTATGCCGCGGGGCGACACGTGGGAGGCAAAGGACATCTTCAACCCCGCCGCCTGGAGCGACGGCGAGACCATCCATCTTATCTATCGCGCCGAGGACTCCAGCGGCATCGGCATCTGGAACGGCACCTCGCGCATCGGGCTGGCCACCGGCACCGACGGCATCACCTTCACCCGCGAGTTGGAGCCCATCTTCGGGCCGGCGGACCCGTGGGAGCTGCCGGGCGGCACCGAGGACCCACGCATCGTCCACATCGACGGCACGTTCTACCTCACCTACACCGGCTACGACGGCGAGACGGCCCGGCTAGGCATCGCGTCCTCGCCGGACCTCCGTACGTGGACGCGCCACGGCCCCACCTTCCCAGAGCGCGGGTGGACCAAGTCCGGCGCCATCCTCCCCGAACCCATCGACGGG
>JBGSPJ010000482.1:0-6674 GCA_041738655.1 Rhodothermales bacterium
CCGCACTTGATGCGGGATCCAGCAGGGTTGCAATTCAGCTGGATCCCCGATCGGGGTCGGGGATGACAATGAAAGAGGGATTTTTGCTGTAAAACCGATCATTTCTGAAGATTGCCGTTATTTCCTTGACGCCTATGCGACCCCGATCGGGGATCCAGTCGTTTTGCTATTCGTCTGGATCCCGTATCAAGTACGGGATGACGAGAAGAAAGCGACGGTTCGCCATGAGACCGAAATGCTACGAATACCCATGCCCAACACCCTGACCATCCGCATCAACGGAACCGACCGTGCCATCGCGCCCGACACCTGGCTGCCTGATGTACTGCGCGACCTCGGGATTACGCCCGGCGACGCCCGTGGCGTGGCCGTTGCCATCAACGACGAGATCGTCCGCCGGGCCGAATGGGGGGCGACGGTGCTCCAGGCCGGCGACCGCGTGGAAATCGTGACGGCGCGGCAGGGAGGATGAGTGGAAGTGAATAGTGATTAGCGAATAGCGAATAGCGACTAGTGACTAGTGAACAGCGAATAGCGGACAGTCAGATGATAGCCAGGGATCAGCAGATGGCACACGATGCGGCCGTTCATACAGACGCCTTTCAGGTGGGTGAGCACGTGTTCACTTCACGGCTGCTGCTGGGCACGAGTGGGTATCCCAACTTGCAGGTGTTGCTCGATGCCCTGGCGGCGGCGGAGACGGAGCTGGTGACGGTGGCGATTCGGCGGGTGAATCTTGCGGATCAGGGGGAAGAAAGTCTACTGGATCTCCTGCGCTCCCGTGGCTATCGGCTGCTGCCCAATACGGCCGGCTGTTACACCGCGAAGGAGGCCGTGCTCGTGGCCCAGCTGGCTCGCGAGGCGCTGGAAACCGATCTGATCAAGCTGGAGGTGATCGGCGACCACGAGACGCTGATGCCGGATGTCGAGCAGTTGCTGAAGGCGGCAAAAACATTGATCGACGACGGGTTTACGGTGATGGCCTACAGCAACGACGACCCCATCACATGCCGCAAGCTGGCGGACATGGGGTGCGCGGCCGTAATGCCGCTGGCCTCGCCCATCGGGAGTGGGATGGGGCTCGTCAACCCGTATAACCTGAGCCTCATTCGTGACCTCATCGACCATGTCCCGCTGCTCGTCGACGCCGGCATCGGCACCGCCAGCGACGCCGCGAAGGCGATGGAGCTGGGCTACGACGGCATCCTGCTCAACACCGCGATCTCGAACGCACAGCATCCGGTCTTGATGGCCTCGGCGATGCGTCACGCCGTCCTTGCCGGTCGCGAGGCGTACCGCGCCGGTAGGATTCCGCGCCGCTTCTACGCCAAAGCGTCCTCGCCTGAAGAAGGTCGAATCGATGTTGGGGGCGCGGCACGGTGAGTGGTGAGCGGTTACACCGAGTGCGGCTGCCGCGGACGGTGCTCGTGGCCGATGGGTTTACGAATCCCATTATCCAGGAACGGATCGTTGAGGCCGTGACAGCCGGCATCCGCTGGGTCCAGCTCCGGGACCATGCCGCCGATGCGTGCGCTTTTGGCGTGGCGGTGGGCGATCTCGTGCGACATCTCCGACGTATCGACCCGGTCGTGCTCGTCTCGGTGAATTCTCGGGCCGAATACGCCGGCTCCGGCGTGGCCGGCGTGCATCTGGGGAGCCGCGGCCCCTCGGTCGAGGACGCGCGGCGGAGCCTTGGTCCGAAGGTCTGGATCGGCTACTCGGCCCACACCATCGCCGAAGCTCGAATGGCGGAGGCGCAGGGGGCCGACTACCTGTTCTTCAGTCCGATCTATCCAACATCCAGCAAACCCGGCGTTCCGGGAGTGGGCCTCGACGCCCTGGCGGCCTGCTGCTCCGCCGTCGCCCTGCCTGTCTTCGCCCTAGGAGGCATCACTCCGGAACGGGTGGGCGCATGCCGCTCCGCCGGCGCGTACGGCGTGGCGGTGGTGTCGGGGATTCTGGGGGAGGCGGATGTGCAAGCGGCGGTTCGGAAATATTAGATAAGCGAATAGCGAATAGCGGTTAAAAATTGGGGGATGAAGGAAAACAAGCGACATACTACCAAGCCCGTGGCCCTTACGATCGCCGGCAGCGACTCGGGCGGCGGGGCGGGGATTCAGGCGGATATCAAGGCCATGGAGGCACATGGCGTCTTCGCGGCGTCGGTGGTGACGGCCATCACGGCCCAGAATACCGTGGCGGTGACGCGGGCGTTCGACCTGCCGGTGGACCTCATCCAGGCGCAGTTGGACGCGGTGTTCGACGACATCGCGGTCGGCGCCGTGAAGACCGGCATGTTGTCGTCGGCCGCGATCATCGAGGTGGTCGCCGGCACGCTCCGCCACCGCGCGGTGAAGTCGCTGGTGGTCGATCCTGTCATGATCTCCACGACCGGCTACAGGCTCATAAACGACGATGCGACGGGCCGGCTCATCTCGGATCTGTTTCCCCTGGCCACGCTGCTCACCCCGAACGCCCACGAGGCGGCCCATCTCACTGGATTGTCGATCCACACCGCCGGCGACGCCCGCGAGGCTGCGCGGCGGCTCCATGCCATGGGGCCGGCGTTTGTGCTGGTGAAAGGCGGTCACCTCGAGGGGGAAACGGACGCGATCGACATCCTGTTCGATGGCGCCGTTTTTACCGAATTCACCACCGCGCGCATCGACACGCCGCACACGCACGGCACCGGATGCACCTACGCCTCGGCCATCACGGCCCTTCTGGCGCGCGGGTTTGGGATGGAGACGGCGATCGGGCGGGCGAAGCGGTATGTCACCGAGGCCATCCGCCACGGCCTGCCCATCGGGCTCGGTCACGGGCCGACAAATCACTTCTATTTTCTGGCCGGCTCGGGGATCTTCCCCGCGGATGGGGGGTGAGAGCCGGCGATCGGAAACCGATGCGGTCTCACGCACGTTTCATCGGTCCTTCGTTTGCAGAGCCGGCCTGGGCGCAGTATTATGCGTGCCTCTCCGGTCAATCGAGCGAATATATATCATGCGCCCGTAGCTCAGCTGGATAGAGCGTCTGACTACGGATCAGAAGGTCGGGAGTTCGAATCTTCCCGGGCGCACGAGAACAGCAGCCGGCAATCCAAAAGGATGGCCGGCTGTTCTGTTTTTGACCCTGCCGGCAGTATAAAACCCAAACGTCTTTGCGCACCCGTATTGGTCTCAAACGATAATCCCATACAGGAAACCTTCTTCTAGCCCCGGGTCGTAAGAGCTTCCGGCGCGCCAGCAGGCGTAGCCTCCCATCATCTCATCTTGACATCAATGAAAAAGACCATTACAACCCTCGCGCTTATCTTCGGTGTGGCGCTTGTTTCCGTGGCACAGGACGCCTCCTCGACCCAGTTCCAGACGGAATTTTTGGGCATGTTTAACGCCGCAGCCACCAAGATTGACGGGCTGGCGAATGCGATTTCCGCGGAAGACTACGAGTGGGCGCCGGCCGAAGGTGTCCGTTCAATACGCGAAGCCATTCTGCACGTCACCGCCGCCAATTACTTCATCGGTTCGATGCTTGGTGCGCAGGTGCCGGAAGGACTCAATGTGATGGGTCTGGAATCCGACGTCAAGACGAAGGACGAAGCCATCAAGCATTTGAACAACTCGTTCGAGTTCGTCCGCAAGGCTGCCGGCATGGTGAAACCGGCCGACCTTTCGAAGGAGATCGATCTGTTCGGCAGCCCGGCGACGGTAATGACCGCGATGTATGTCATCACGGACCACATGTCCGAGCACCTCGGCCAGCTGATTGCTTACGCGCGCGCCAATGAAGTGACGCCGCCCTGGAGCAACTGAGCGTAGCTCCTAAGGGAAGCAAAAACGCCCGGCAGACACATGCGCTGCCGGGCGTTTTACGTATTCAGTTCACCCGGTCGTTCACACGCCCCATCGCCCAGAGCAGCTCCCGCCCGATCTGTCGCACCCGTTCGTCGTAGCGCGCGGCTTCTTCCGGGGTATCGTCGGCCGCCTTCGGGTCCTCGTAGGTCAGCGCGATCCGGGTCGCGCCGGGGATAAAGGGGCAGTTGGCGTCGGCGTCGGAGCAGGTCATGACCGCCGCGAAATCCGACCGGGGATTCGCGGGGTCGTCGTAGACCTTCGAGAAGCACTCCACCGCCGGCGCTCCTGTGGCGAAGTGGACGTGGTAATGCGGGTTGGAGCCACCGGGATTTTCGATCAGGAAGCCGGTGCGCTTCATGGCGGCCACGGCGCGCGGGTTAAAGGCCGTCGCCTCGGTCCCACCTGAGAAACACCGCACGTCCCCGAGTCCATAAAACGCCGCGGCTGTCGCGGCCCAGATCTGGCTGATGTGGCTTCGGCGCGAGTTGTGGGTGCAGATAAACACCAGCTGGACGGGTCCGCCCTGCGCGCGTTTGCCGGCGATGTAGGCGGCCAGGATATCGAGGGCCAGTTTGCGTTCGTCCGGGATGCGTTCACCCTCGGCGAGCAGGGCATCGAGGGTTTGGCGGACGGAGGGAAGAAGATCGGTAGCCATCAGTTCGCGGGTTTGGTGGATGCGCCATATACTCCGCGGTAGGCGATGACGGCCGAGAGGGCGCCCAACACCGGGGCGGTGAGGTAGATCCACAGGTGGGTGAAATCACCGGCGACGAGCGCCGGCGCGAGGGATCGAAAGGGGTTCATCGAAGCGCCGCAGATGGGGCCGGCGAAAAGCGCCTCAAGCCCGACTGTCGCCCCGATTGCCGCGCCGGCCATGAGCCCCTGCTCCCTGGCACCTATGGCCACGCAGAGGATGACAAACATGAGCAGGAAGGTGAGGATAAACTCGAATACAAAACTCTGCATCGGCGCCCCGGCCGGCAACGTGCCCCCCAGTGAGGCCTGTTCCGGAAAGAGGAGGCGCAGGGTGATGCTGGCGCCGATGGCCCCGAGGAACTGGGCGATGAAGTATGGCGCGATGCGTTTGCCCGGGAAGCGGCCGGCGACAAAAAAGCCGAGCGTAACAGCCGGATTCAGGTGGGCGCCCGACACCTCGCCGATGGCGTAAATAACCGCCATGACCACAAGCCCGAACGTCAGCGCAATCCCCAGATGGGTGACGGCTCCGCCCGAGACGGTATTCACGACGATGGCGCCGGTGCCGGCAAAAACCAGGGCAAAGGTGCCGATGACCTCGGCGAGATAGGTGCGCAGCGCAGTGGTACTGAGTTCCAACGAGATCGTACGAGGTTTGTGAATGCCAGAGCCCACGGCGGATGGCAACCCCAGAAACTAATCGATGGCGGCCCGACATACCAACCGGTCCCGTTATCAAACTGTAAACCCCGCCAGCCTCAAAATGTCGGGTACGCCCCCAATCGCATGAGCCTCGGGATCCCCGTCGACGACACGGGGGGCGGACCGTAAGCATACTCGCAGCTGCGGATCGGGCAGCATCGTGGACAGGGCATGCGTTGGCATCTTTCCGCCGAATTGGGTATATCCAGGGTGCTATCTTTTTGCCGCGAAACCTCCTCCTCCTCCATGGCTCCCTCCTCCCTCTGGTCCAATCACCCGCGCGCGCTTGTCGCCGGCGTGCTGCTCGCGGCGGTCGTGGGGGGGTATCTGTTCCTGACGCGCCCGGGCGCGACGGCGGAGCCCTCCTACAGCCGGGACATCCAGCCCGTCCTGGCCTCGAAGTGTTACACCTGCCACGGGCCCGACGCGTCGAAGCGTGAGGCCGGCCTGCGGCTGGACGTGCGGGATTCGCTGTTCGTCGTCCTGGAGTCCGGCACGCCGGCCGTCTCCCTCGACCATCCGGAAGAAAGCGAATTGCTTCTCCGCATTACATCGACCGATCCCGACTACCAGATGCCGCCGCCCGACGCTCCGAAACCGCTCGAGCCGGGCGAGGTGGAGGCGCTCACGCGGTGGGTAGCCGCCGGCGTGCCCTGGGAGAACCACTGGGCGTTCGAGCCCCTCGCCGATCCACCTGTGCCGGACGCCCCCCGGTCCCGCTGGGCCCGCACGCCGGTCGATTCCTTCATCCTTGCCGAACTCGACAGGCAGGGCCTCCGCCCCTCCCTGGAAGCCGACAAACGCACGCTCCTCCGCCGGCTCACGTTCGATCTCCACGGTCTTCCCCCGACTCCCGGGGAGCTGGTGAATTTTCTGGCCGACGAGGCGCCGGACGCGTACGAACGCGTGGTCGACCGCCTGCTCGCCTCGCCCCGGTACGGCGAACGCTGGGCGCGGCACTGGCTGGATGTCGCCCACTACGGCGAAACCCACGGGTACGACAAGGACAAACGCCGCGAAAACGCCTGGCCGTACCGGGATTATGTGATCGACGCGTTCAACCACGACCTCCCGTACGGGCGTTTTGTCGAGGATCAGATCGCAGGCGATGTGCTCCACCCGAACGACCCGTCCTCTACCGTGGCGCTGGGCTTCCTCGCCGCCGGCCCGTGGGACTTTGTGGGCCACGTGGAGGTCCGCGACGATACCAAGGACAAACGGATCGTCCGCAACCTGGACCGCGACGACATGGTGAGTTCGACCATGGCGACCTTCGCGAGCGTCACGGTACAGTGCGCCCGTTGCCACGACCACAAGTTCGACCCGATCACCCAGGCCGACTATTACAGCCTCCAGGCCGTCTTCGCCGGCGTCGAGCGCGCCGACCGGCCCTACGACGCCGACCCGGAACTCCACGCCCTCCGC
>JBGSPJ010000485.1:0-14524 GCA_041738655.1 Rhodothermales bacterium
CCACCCGGCAGCCCTCCCGGGAGCACCGGCTCCAGTTCCGCGCCGCGCTGACGCTCGCCTCCGTCGGCGTTGGCCTGGCGGGTCACTTCGGCGCCGCCCTCACCCATGGCGAGACGTACCTCACGGAGGTATTGCCCTGGAATCAGGCCGAACCCACCGCGCTTGACCCCGCCATCCGATTCGCCCTCGACGCCGGCCAGCCGCTCACGGATGCCCAACGGATCGAGCTGAACCTGGGCGTCCGCTCGATTTTTGCGCACAACTGCTACAAATGCCATAGCTCGAACAAAGTCGAAGGGGGATTGCGGCTGGATGAGAAGGAATTTGCCTTCCTCGGCGGCGACTCCGGCCACTCGATCGTGCCCGGAAAAAGCGGCGATAGCGAACTCGTCCGCCGGCTCCTCCTGCCCCGGAACGACGAAGAGTCCATGCCCGAAAAACGCGACGCCCTGCCGGGTGAAGACATCGCCCTGATCCGCCTCTGGATCGACGACGGCGCTTTCTGGCCGGACAGCCTCGAGTACAATATCTTCCGCGAGGCCCCCCTCGCCCCCCGGAAACCCGAGCTGCCGGCGATCGCCGGCGGCCTGACGCACCCTGTGGACCGGCTCGTCGATCGCTACTTCGAAACAAACGACATCGCCTGGGATGAGCCCGTGGACGACCGCCGCTTCATCCGCCGGGCCTATCTGGACGCGATCGGACTGATTCCCTCGCCCCGAGACGTGGACCGCTTCGTCGCCGACGGACGGCCCGACAAGCGCGAGCGCCTCGTCGACGAGTTGCTGGCGCGTGACGAGGACTACGCCGCCCACTGGCTCAGCTTCTGGAACGACCTGCTGCGCAACGACTACTCCGGCCCCGGCTACATCGACGGCGGGCGCCGGCAGATCACCCGCTGGCTCTACGACGCCCTGCGCGACAACATGCCCTACGACACGATGGTGCGCGCCCTGATCGACGCCTCGCCGGAGTCCGATGGCTTTGTGAAAGGGATCAAATGGCGTGGCGCCGTGAACGCCAGCCAGCGCGTCGAACTCCAGGCCGCCCAGAACATCTCGCAGTCCCTGCTCGGCCTCAATCTCAAGTGCGCCTCGTGCCACGACAGCTTCGTGAGCAATACCAAGCTCGACGAGGCCTACGCCTTCGCGAACGTCTTCGCGGACACGACGCTCGAGATCTTCCGGTGCGACAAACCCACCGGCCGGCTGGCGGAGACGGCGTTTATCTTCCCCGAACTCGGCACCATCGACGGCACAGCCCCGGTCAGCGAGCGGCTGGTGCAACTCGCCGATCTCGTCACCCATCCGGACAACGGCCGGCTCCAGCGGACCCTCGTCAACCGGTACTGGGCGAGGCTACTCGGGCGTGGCCTGGTCGAACCCGTCGATGAGATGGATCGCCTGCCCTGGGATCAGGACGTGCTGGACTGGCTGGCGTCCGACTTCTCCACCGGCGGGCAGGACCTGCGCGGGCTGCTGCGGACGATCATGACATCCCGCGTCTACCAGCTGCCGGCCCGCACCGCACCGTCGGAAGACCAGGTCCGGAGCGAGTCCTTCGCCTTCACCGGACCCCTCGTTCGCCGGCTCACCGCCGAGCAATTCGCCGACGCCGTGAGCGAAGCCGTCGCCCCGGTGTACGTCAGCGTCGCCTTTAACCCCGAAGCGCAGAACAAACCGCCGGACGCCAGCTGGATCTGGTACCCGGACATCCACCAGTCCCAGAACGCCTACCCCGGAACGCGGTATTTCCGGGCCGGCTTCGACGCCCCCGCCGCCGTCCGGTCCGCACGCCTCCTCGCCACCGCAGACCACGCGTACAAGGTCTACCTCAACGGCCAGATCGCCCTCGAGGCCGACGACTGGCGGACGCCCGAGCGCATCGACGTGGCCGGCCTGCTCCGACCGGGGCGCAACCTGATCGCCGTCGAAGCCATCAACGAAGGCACGGTTCCCAACTCCGCCGGCGTCCTGCTCAGCCTCCAGCTCAACCTCTCCGACGGGGGCACCCAGCGGATCGAATCCGGCCAGGGCTGGAAGACGCTGGATACGCTGGCTGCTGGTTGGAGCGAACCCGACTTCGACGACGCCACCTGGCGCGACGTACAGCGCAAGAGCCACAGCCTCTGGGGCTACCTGTTGCGGTTCACCCACGAGGCGCCCGAAGAAGCTCCGGCCTTTGCGCGGGCCTCGCTCGTCTATAACGATGACTTCCTCAAAGCCCTCGGCCGCGAAAGCCGTGAGACCGTCATCACCAGCCGGCCCACCCAGACCACCCTGCTCCAGGCCCTGGAAATGACCAACGGCGAACGGTTTTACGAGACCATGCAGGTGGGCGCCGAACAGTGGCACGCCGCGCTTGGGGGGCAGCCGGCCGTCCTCGTCGACAGCGTCTACGCCTCCACCCTGAGCCGCCCCCCGACTGACGCCGAACGACGCGTCGCGCTCGACCTTCTCGGGGCCGCACCGGACACGACAACCGTGCAGGATCTACTCTGGGCGCTGGTTATGCTGCCCGAATTCCAGTTGATCTATTGAGCAATGGTATGAACGACACGCTTTCTCGGAGGGATTTTGTCCGCCGGACCGGAGCCGCCACGCTCGCGGCCATGGCGGCCGGCCTCCCCTCGGCCACGTTCCTCAGTTCCTGCGCCACCAACGCGCGCGCCCACGCAACGGCCGACACCGTGATCCTCCTCTGGATGGCCGGCGGGATGGCTCATACGGAGACGTTCGACCCCAAAACGTATGTCCCGTTTGAAAAGGGAGTCGACCCCAACCGGGTGCTGAGCACGTTCCCGTCGATCCCGACGGCGGTCGACGGCATCCGATTCAGTCAGGGTCTGGAGGAAATGGCGAGCGTCATGGACCGCGGCACCGTCATCCGGTCGTACCAGTCGGGTGACCTCGGCTTTATCCTCCACTCGCGCCACCAGTACCACTGGCATACCTGTTACGAGCCGCCGCAGACCGTCGCCGCGCCGCACATTGGATCGTGGATCGCGCGCGAGCTGGGGCCCATCAACCCGGCGTTGCCGGCGTTCATCAACATCGGGCAGCGGTTCCATGTGGGCGAGGCCGAAGAGTTGAAAGCGTTCCACACAGCCGGCTTCCTGGGCGCCGAGTACGGGCCGTTCCTCATCCCCGACCCGCAGACCGGCCTGGACAGCGTCCGTCCCCCGATGGGTATGACGGCCAGCCGCTTCGAGCGCCGCAACCAGATTTACCGCGACCTTGTGGCGGAAAGTCCGCTGGGCGAACACGGGAGCGACTACCAGAAGGAATCGCTGATGCGCTCGATGGAGCAGGCCTATCGCCTGCTCAACTCACCCGAAGCACGCGCATTCGATCTCTCTCTGGAGCCTTCCGACTCCTACGACGCCTACAATACCGGCCGATTCGGACTCGGGTGCCTGCTCGCGAAACGCCTCACGCAGGAAGGCGCGCGCTTTATCACGGTCACCACCGAGTATGAGCCCTTCCACGGGTGGGATACCCATGAGAACGGACATACGCGGCTCGTGGCGATGAAGCAGTTGATCGACCGCCCGATCGCTCGGCTGGTGCGCGACCTCGAAGAGAGCGGCCATCTGGACCGTACGATCATCGTCCTGGCGAGCGAATTCAGCCGAGACATGATGATGGAAGGCCGGCCGGGCGCCAAGGTGAAGGATCAGGTCTTCGTCCCGGACGCCATCGATGATCTCGTGCACTACGGCATGCACCGCCACTTCACCAGCGGCTGCTCGATCATGATGTACGGCGGCGGCATCAAGAAAGGCCATGCCTTCGGTCGCACCGCGGACGAACGCCCGTGCGAAGCGGTGGAAAATCCCGTCAAAATCGATCAGATTCATCAGACGATCTACCACGCCCTGGGTATGCCTCCGGAAACCAGTTATGACATCGAGGCCCGTCCCTTCTACACCACGCCGGATGGAAAAGGCGAGGCCATCCTGGATATCCTCGGATAGATGCAGGATCATAACACGCATCTCGATCCCCGGCGAATGGCTAAACAAGTCGGGCTGTCTCCGGTAAGTATTTGCTAATTGAACCAAACCGGGCCGTGCTCGTAGATAAGGCGGGTGCTAAGCAGTTAAAAACCGGTCCCGATCGTCGATACTACCCCATCGATGGTCTCTATTTTATTTGTTATTAAGCTGCACTATTACCTCACGGAGCGGCTACCAGTGTGGCCCTTTTGGTAGTAAGTACATGCGGGGCGATACCTGAGGGACGCGAGTTCCCGTTCGGCCGCGATGTCTAACGACGCTACGCCAAAAATCAGTCGTCGAGCCGTATTGATGATTTATCAATGCGCGATCGAAGCGGGAATGACCGAGGCCCTTTTCTTCGAGGGGGTCGGGTACACCGCACGAACCTGTCCGGAGTGGATAGGGTGGGATGATTGCATTCTTTTCCACAACCGTCTGGCCGCGTTCGCCGGCACCGACGACCGCCTTCGTACCATCGGGTACAGCGTTTTTAAGGCCCCGTCAGGTATTCTGCTCCTGCGTGTCCTCGGGCTCTTCTCCGATCTATCGTCTATTCTGATGCGCATGAACGCGTTCGTGATGCGCACGTTTTTCCCGGGGCTATACTTCGAGACCGTCATCGATAAAGACGCCCGAACCGCTACCGCTTCCATCGCGATTCCCGAGCCATTTGCCACGTGCCGGGCCTTTTTTGTCCTGTCGGCGTCGGCGTACGAAGCCACCTTTCGGCAGCTCAAGGTGCCATACAAAGCCTTTACGTACGAGGTGTCGGAGCGCTCGGCCAGTTATACATTCTCGTTTTACCCGACGCGCTCCTTCATCCAGCGCATCCGGCACATCTACCACATCATCGTCGGGGCAGATTTCGCGGTGCAGCAGTTGGCGGAGAACGAGGAGGAGCTGCGCCGGCGGCTCGAAATCGTCGAGGCCGCACGCGCCGAGGCGGAGAGTCTGCGGGTCAAGGAAGCCCAAGCGAGGCAGATCGCGGTACAGGCCCTTGAAGTCCGGCAACGATTCCTGGCCGTAATGTCGCACGAGTTGCGCACTCCGCTCAACCATATCATCGGTGCGGCCACCATCCTCAAAGACGAAGACTTATCCAGCGACAACCAGGAGATGGTGGGCATCGTCGATGAGGCGGCGCACAACCTGCTCCACCTCATCGAGCTGGTGCTGGACTTCACGGGGGTCGGGGAACTGGCCATCGAGGCCGTGTCCGAGCATCGCGTTTCCGAACTGATCGACCCACTGGCGGACAAGACCCATTACGCATGCGAGGCCAAGGGCCTCGCGTTCGAATACTGCCCCCTCGCAACCCGGCCGTCGGTGCTTATCTACCCCGGCCATCTCAACCGTATCCTTACCCTGTTGTTGGACAATGCCGTGAAGTTTACGGACCGGGGCTGTGTGCGATTGGAGGTGCAGATGCCGGCTCAAGACCGATTGGTCGTTCGCATAGAAGACAGCGGCCGTGGAATTCCCCAGGAGTGGGGACAGCGGGTTTTTGAACCTTTCCAGGCCCTGGATGATTCGCAAACCCGCACCAAAGGCGGCATCGGGCTGGGCCTGACCATCGCGCGAAAACTGGCCCAGGAGATTGGGGGGGACGTGCGGCTCGTGGCTTCTTCCGGTGAAGGATCGACCTTCCAGGTAGATGTGCCGCTGGGCCCAGAGGCGTTTTTCGGCGACGGCATGGCCGGCTGACGAGCCAGGCATCGCCAGGAGCGGATCAGGTCTTCGCCGGCGAACCAATACCTGTCTGACGAGTAGGCTGTCCCCGTTGTCTCGCCGGCGGATGGAGCGCGGCGAATCCCCGCCCAAGTAGCCGTGGAAACTCCCCGCAGGCCTATGATCATACCGGAGCATTTGCGTCATTTGCGCCTGTACAGCGACCGGGAAGTAAGCAGCATCTTGAAGCGCGCTTCGGAGTTGCAAGACCTTGGAAATCGCGATGCGCGCCGGGGCATCTGTTACGAGCAAATCGAATCGTTCGCCGCGCAAATGGGGGTCGAAGCCGAAGTGCTCCGCGCCGCGGCCGTCGAACTTGAACAGTATGATCTCGAACACAGCGCACGCACGTTCTGGGGCGGCCCCTTCGAATTGTCTACCGGCCGAATCGCTCCCGGCCCGCTGACCCCCGAGTCCAACCAACGCTTGATGGAAGCCGTCAGCCGGTTAAATCCCGGAGAGTTCCAGGTCACCGAAAACCACTTACGCTGGCGTAAACGTTCGCATCTGACTGGATCATTGTATATCGACATCATCCCCCGGGAGACGTACACCGCCATCCGGCTTGATCGGACCTTCACCCATGCGGCCGGCCTTGCCTATACCATCACCCCTTTTCTGAGCCTGGTCGCCGCTGCCTTCGTGCCCACGTTGCACCACGCGTTCTGGGTCCAGACCCTCCTGTACGCCGGCAGCCTGCTGCTGGGCCTGGCGGCGGCCCGTGTTACGCTGGGGCTCTGGATCCGCCGGCAACGGAGACGCCTGAAACATCTGGCCGATCACTTGCGTGTGCTCTCTTCCACTTCATCACCCTGATTCTGATCATGGCAAACCCGTTTCGTTTGATTGTCATAGGAGCCACCCTCGCGGCTGGCCTCTCCATCCAACCCGCCTACTCCCAGTCAGCCCAAACCGCTCCCGATGCGTTGCAGGATCTGCGTGTGGATGTTGTCTACCTCGCATCAGACCTCCTTGAAGGCCGCATGACGGGCACCCCTGGCGAAGCACTCGCCGCCCAGTACATCGCTTCAGAGTTCGAAGAGATCGGGCTGACGACGCTGGGATCGGGGGGATGGCTACAGCCCTTTACCTTCCACCATAGCGAAAACCCGCATGCCCCTGCCGGCTCTGGCGAGGAACGGATCGGGCACAATGTTGTCGGCTATCTGGACCGCGGAGCGGCCACGACGGTCATCATCGGAGCGCATTACGACCACCTGGGCCACGGTGGCTTCGGATCGCGTGAACCGGACAGCGAAGCCATCCATAACGGCGCCGACGACAACGCCAGCGGCACCGCCGTACTCATCGAACTCGCCCGCCGCCTCGCGGCATCGCCCCTGGCCGGCAACAACTACGTGTTTATTGCTTTCTCCGGCGAAGAGATGGGCCTCTATGGCTCCAAGTATTTCGCGAACAACCCGCTGTTGCCGCTGGAGCGTGTGAACTACATGCTCAACATGGACATGGTCGGCCGGCTCAACGCCGAGAAGGTGCTGGCGGTTAATGGAACCGGCACGTCGCCGGCGTGGGACGCCGTGTTGGACGGCCTCGGCCACACGGGCATCCAGGTCCGCAAACACGCCAGCGGAATCGGCGCGTCGGACCACACCTCGTTCTACCTCCAGAACTTGCCCGTGCTGCATTTCTTCACCGGGCAACACCAGGAATACCACAAGCCCTCCGACGACAGCGAGCTGATCAACTACGAAGGCATGATTGAAGTGGCCGGCTTCATCATGGGCGTGATCGAAGCCCTCGACGGTGACGGCAAGCTGGCGTTCTCCGAGACAAAAGACGAAGACCAGGGCCGGGCCGCGGCTTCATTCAAAGTGAGCATGGGCATCATGCCCGACTATGTCGCCGAGGGCACGGGTGTCCGGGTGGATGCCGTCATCGGCGGCCGGCCGGCAGCCGAGGCCGGCCTTGAAAAAGGCGACATCATCATCAAGATGGGCGACGTCGATATCGTGGACATCAACGCCTACATGCAGGCGCTGGCGACCTACGAAAAGGGAGACAAGACGAGCGTGGTCGTGAAACGCGGCGCCGAGACCCTGACAAAGAGCGTGCAATTCTGACACCGGCGTGACGCAACGCGGCGCCCGGTGCGTCCGTAGAGAGGGCTGAGGTTTCACCGCTTCAGCCCTCTTTGCATGATTGTAAACTTCCACAAAGGCGTCGATAAACGCCCCACGCTCCACTGTCTCCGACCGGACGGTTCGGATACGCGCGCACCGATCCAGAACGTATTCGGGCCGCTACACGACCTCGGGCACTTCGCGGTCGAGACTACGCTCGGATTCACCGGTGGCTTCTTCGGGCTGCTGGCGCAGGGCAATAGTATCCAGGATTTCGAAGAACGGCTGGATCGCAGTTGGATCGGGCCTCAGGGCCTTCAGGCGGAAGCGATCGTCATGGCCCTGCAGTACGAACTGAACGGCGCACTTGCCGACGGCGATTTCCTGGAGGCCGTGCGCGCCTCCTGCACGGCGACGGGCGTGCCTGTGCCATCGGAACTCGACGCGTGTATCCACAAGGCCATTTGCGAGAGATATCGAGCGCTCCGCGCCGCGTGGGACGCCCTCTTGCCCGGCGATACGCTCTCACTCCATTACCCCTGACTACAACCCCTTCTCATGGCCGATCCGGTTGCGACTCCACCCGCCAAAGGCCCCTCAATGCCTATCCAGATCCTGAAGGCCCTGGTGGTGACGGGGCTGTTGTTTGTCGCCGGCGGCCTGACCGGCGCGTTTCTCGCAGATATCGTCCTCTCCAGCGTCAGCGAATCGCTGGATGCCCCTCCGCTGTGGGTCGTGATCATCGGCGGATTCGTGCTGTCGTTTCTCGCCGTCCTACTCCACGAACTGGGACACGCGGCCGGCGGGGCGCTTTCGGGCTTTTCGTTTGTGATGCTCACCGCCGGTCCTCTCAAAGTCGTGCGCGAAGCCGGCGCCCTTCGGATACGCCTCAACACATCGCTCAACGCCTTCGGGGGGCTGGCGCTGCTACTGCCCGACGATACGGAGAACCTCAAATCCCGTATGCTCCGCTATGTCGCCGGTGGCCCGATGGCCAGTGTATTGGCCGGGGGCCTTGCGCTCGCGCTGGCGTTTAGTCCGCTCGCCGGCACAACCGAGACCGGCCGCGACGGCGTTTTTCTCACGCTCATGGGGTTCGGCTTCCTGAGCCTCGCCATCGGCAGCATCTCCCTGGTACCGTTAAAAAATTCCGGCTTCGCCACCGACGGCGCCCAGCTTCTGGATCTCCTGCGCGGCGGCAACCGGACCGAGCGCCGGCTGCTCATGCTCGCGCTCGTTGCGGAGTCCATGCATGGCACGCGCCCCCGGCTGCTGACCGAGGACACGCTGCAACGCCTGCTGGCGGCCGACGTCACACCGCCCGACCCTTTATCGGTGGCCGCGCGGCAGTATGGGTATATGATCGCGCTGGACCGGGGAGACACCGCCTCTGCTCGCCAGTATCTGGATTTTGTGATGGCCCATCGCGACGCTTACCCACGGGCGCTTCAGGGTTCGCTCTTCCTGGAGGCTGCGTTTTTTACGGCCCGGTATGAAAATGACGCCTCCGCGGCGCGCGCGTTTCTCGGCCAGGCAAAAGGCGGGTTCGAGGAGAAACAGACCCGTGCCCGTGCCGAAGCGGCTACGTTGCTGGTCGAAAATCGTATTCCTGAAGCCATCCAGCGTGCCGGCGAGGGCCTCGCGTTGCTTCCAAAAGCCATGGATGCCGGCACCGCGTTGCTCGAAAAAGACTGGCTCGAGGAGATCGCCGGCACCCCGATCGCCCCTACTCCGAATCCCACCGTGTAATCGCCGGCGAACGGCAGTGCATTCCTTCGGGTGCGGACGCGTATCTTCCCGGAAACCCAGGGTTTGCCTCCTCATTCACCGTTTCGCAACAATCGTATGCGCGAGCAGTCGTTTTCGAATCACACCCGGATTGTACCCGGCTTCCACGTCTTCCTTTCGAGCCTCATCCTGTTGTCCTTTGCCGGCGCGATGGTCAATCTGTCGCTGACCTTCGAACGCGGAGCCAGCGTCTACAGCGCGGCGCTCATTGCCGCCATCCTCCTGTGCCTCGCCATGCTGTTTTATTATGCACGCGCCTTTGCCCTGCGCGCCCAGGACCGCGCCATCCGCGCCGAGGAGAACTTCCGCCACTACCTGCTGACCGGCAAAACCCTCGACGCCCGGCTGACGATGCCTCAGATCGTCGCCCTACGGTTTGCTTCAGACGCTGAATTCCCGGGTCTCGCGGAACGCGCCGCCAGCCAGAATCTGAGCAACCGCGACATCAAAAAGGCCGTCCAGCACTGGCGCGCGGACCACAACCGCGCGTGAATCCCGCCCTTCACATCCTTTTCCGGGAACGACGATGACCTATCAAGCCATCAACTTCTCCGACAAGTTGCTCCGGTTCAGCGAGCCCTGGTCGCCCCGCGTCATCGCCGAGATGAACGACTACCAGTTCAAGCTGGTCAAGGTCCAGGGCCGCTTCGTCTGGCATAGCCACCCGGATACCGACGAGGCCTTTATCGTGTTGAAGGGCGTGCTCGTGATCGAGTTTCGGGACGGGGAAGTGACGCTGAACGAGGGTGAGTTGTATGTTGTGCCGAAGGGTGTTGAGCATCGGCCATCGGCGCGGGACGAGTGTCATATGCTGTTGATCGAGCCGGCCGGGGTCGTCAACACCGGAACCGCTGGCGGGGACCGCACGGCGCCCAACGACGTGTGGGTCTGACGCCGGCGCTGTTACCCGCGATGACGGTCCAGCCAGAAGGCGACCGCCGCCAGGGCCAGGTAGAGCATCAGCGCCGTGGCCGCGACAGCGGGTATCGTGTTTCCCGTAGGTGGCGCGAACAGGTTGACGGCATTGATCCCCATCAACGCAACGACCAGCGCCGGCATCCCGTAGGTGCCAATAGCCGAGCGAGCGTGCGTGGCGCGCATATACATGCCCAGGCCCACGAGAAGAAGTACGGCCTCTACAAAAAACGTCAGGCCGGCATTATTCCACAGGCCCAGACCCACGAGCGGCCCCTCGCCATAGAGGATCGGCAGATCGGGTGTATGTACGATGAGGTCCAGGAACCAGTGGGAGACAACGGCAACCGCCATGATGAGCGGCACCCGCAATCCGCCCGCGTAGACTCGAAACGCCATAAACGTCACCCCCGCCCACACAAAGGCCGCCACGAGGCTATGCGAGAACGGCATGTACTCCAGAACGAAGTGCGTGGCGTCCGTATAGTGATCGACGAGTCGGAGCCGTTCGATTCCGAACACAACCAGTGGGAAGAACAGGATATCAAGAAACTGTACGGCCAGAAACAGGAGGCCCAACGACGCTTTCTTACCCTTGCTCTTCAGAGCGAGGCTCACGGCATAATGACCGACGAACATAGGGGTAGCTACACAGATGAAAACAGGTGAGTCAGAACGTGCAATGCAGGGAGGTCAGGATACCCATTTTCTTGCTCAAATGCATGCCCGGATCACGAGAAACGCCGGCTGGCAGCGGCTGGCGATTCTTTCCAGACTCCTGCTTGCCGCCGCCTTCTTGCCGTCCGGGCTTACCAAAATTCTGGGGAATCGTTTTTCCATGATCTCGATCGAAAATCCCATCGGTTTTTTCTTCGAGGCCATCTATCAGTCCGGCTTTTATTATCGATGGATCGGGGCCGCGCAAGTAACGGCCGCGATCCTCCTCTTGATCCCGCGCACCGCGGCGTTGGGCGCCGTGGTCTATTTTCCGATCATCCTTAACATCTTCGTCATCACGGTGTCGCTTCGGTTCACGGGTACCCCTTACATCACCGGCATGATGCTAGGCGCCAATGTATTTCTGTTGTGCTGGGAATACGATCGGTTCCGGCGGATCGCCTGGCTCGGGGCGCCGGCGCCACCCGGAAGCCGGCTTCTCGGCTGGGAGCCTATCGCGTGGGGCCTGGGAGGGGCTGTTGTTTTCGGACTTGCATATCTGACCCGCTTTTCGGTCATTGCCAGCGCCGGCGTGTTAGTGTTCGTGGTAATCGGTTTCCTGGGTGGCGTGTTGATGCGCTGGCATTTGAACGGCATGCGCGCCGGCTGACTCTTATCCATGGATGGATCGACACTATGCGGGATCACCCCGTCCTCACCACAGAACGCCTCACGTTGCGCGCCTTCCGGGCGGATGACGCCCCACACGTCCAGCGGCTGGCGGGCGAGGAAGCCGTAGCCAGAACGACCTTTTTGCCTTACCCATACTACGCGGGCCACGCCGAGAACTGGATCCGACATCAGGAAGAAGACTATCTGGCCGGCCGGCTGACTAACTTCGCCGTCGTACTTCAGGAGACACAGGAACTCATCGGATCGATCGGGCTCATGCTGGAGCCGGCGTACCGCCATGCCCAGCTCGGCTACTGGCTGGGGGTGCCGTACTGGGGCCGCGGGTACGGAACTGAAGCCGCAAGGGCCGTTCTGGCGTATGGATTCACCGACCTCGATCTCCACCGCATCTACGCCGCCCACTTCAGCAACAATCCGGCGTCCGGACGCATCCTGATCAAGTTGGGGATGCGGCACGAAGGGCGCCAGCGCGAGCACTATCTACGGTTTAATGCCTTCGAGGATGCCGAGTTGTATGGCATCCTGCGGCGCGAATTCGAGGAAAAGCAAACGCCGCCACAGGGGCGGGTCAATGCGGCGCCGTGATGCGCCGTGATGCGCCGTGATGCGTATTGATCGAGAAATGGCCGGGAATCAAGGCCCGGGCGGCGCCGGAGCCGGCATGGGTTTCCGCGGGAGCTGTTCGTCGCGCTGCGCCGTGTGGTACACAAAGGTCGCGATGATCGTAGCCGCCTGCTTGAGGTCGTCCGGGATCACATGGTCGTAATTATCCATGTTCGAGTGGTGGGTGCGCGAGCTGTAGGCGATCGGTTCCTGGATGAACTGAAAGCCCGGCAGTCCGACGGCGTCGAACGCCAGGTGGTCTGTGCCGCCCGTGTTGTTGAGCGTCAACGTAGCGGCGCCCATCTCGTGGAACGGGGTGAGCCACGACCGGAAGATCGGGGCGACGGCTTCGTTGCCCTGCAGGTAGACGCCGCGCAGCTTTCCGGTGCCGTTGTCCATGTTGAAATACCCGGAGAACTTCTCGTGCGCGGGGAAGAGCTTCGTTGGCGGCTGGCCGCGGCCGGGCGACTCGGCGAAGTGCTCGTTCACGTAGGCGCGGGAGCCCAGGAGACCCTGCTCCTCCCCCGTCCACAGCGCGATCCGGATGGTGCGGCGAGGGCCTTCGCCCTTCGTGTCATACACCGTTTTGAGGATGCGCATGGCTTCCATCATGACCGAAGAGCCCGACGCGTTGTCCGTCGCGCCAGTGCCGGCGTGCCACGAATCGAAGTGGGCGCCGAGCATAACGATCTCGTCGCCGATTTCGGGGTCGGTGCCGGCGATCTCGCCGATCACGTTGTACTCCATCGGATCGTCTGTTTTGAACGCCACCCGGAGATCGAGCGCAATCGTCACCGGGATGTCCTTATCCAACAACCGCGAAATCCGGTTGTAGTGTTCGACGGCCATCGTGAGCTGCGGCGGAGTGGCCGGCGCGTCCAGGTCCTGGACGCGGGGCCCCGAGCCAAAGCCGGCCGTAGGATCGGTGGGGATGCTGGCGCCGGAAACGAACAGGGTGCCATAGTCGCCCTTCGCCCCGCGATCGAGCACGGCCAGCGGCATCTCTGAAAGCACAAAATTGGTGACCTGGCGCTGGAACTGCATCGCACCGCCCTGTCCTCCACCCTGACCTCCTCCTCCCCCGGTCCGAGGAACGGCCGTAGCCAGACGCAGCAGGTCCGAATCGTCATGCCGGCGCGCCAACGGCTCAAACGGCTCCTCGATCTCGCGAACGGGCTGCAGGAGCACGATCTTGTTCGCAAGCTTGCCGCGGTAGGCCTCCAGGTCCTCCACGGATTCGGCTTCGATGCGGACAACCTCGCCCGAGACACGGCCCGACGTTCCGGGCGACCAGGCCTTCGGGTAGGCGATCACGGGAAAATCGCCATGCGGTGTTTCGGCGGCGATGTAAAACGACTCGAGCGACCAGCCTTTGCCAAACGGTCCCCAGTCGTCGCGGTGGACGTTTGTGAGGCCCAGCCCGGTCATCTCCTGGATCGCCCAGTCGGTAGCCTTGTCGAGCATCGGGGAGCCGGTGAGGCGCGGGCCGTACACGTCGGTCATCCACCCGAGATACTCCATGACATGGCTGTTCTCAAGCCCCTCCTTTTTGATCTGCTCGACGACAGCGCCATCTACAGGCTCGGGCGTCGACTGCGCGAAGGCGGCCGGCGTGACGGCGGCGAGGCATAGTGCCAGCGCCACGCGGCGCGATGGGATATACGTATTCATGACGTTGCGTCGATGGAATGAGGAAAGAAGCGCGAATAATAAAGTGACAAGGTAGCACCTAAGGCGCTACCGAAGGCGTCATCGCGTATCCGGTAAAATTTTTAACATCTGAAGAATCTGTTCTGAATTGAAAAGTCCTCACTTTTTATTGTCATCCCGTACTTCATGCGGAAATGAAGCCCCGCTTGCGGGGCTGACTTACGAAGTAATCCAGCCGGATTGCAATATTACTGGATCCCCGATCGGTGTCGCATAGGCGTCAAGGAAATAACGGCAATCTTCAGAAATGATCGGTTTTACAGCAAAAATCCCTCTTTCATTGTCATCCCCGACCCCGATCGGGGATCCAGCTGAATTGCAACCCTGCTGGATCCCGCATCAAGTGCGG
>JBGSPJ010000531.1:0-12250 GCA_041738655.1 Rhodothermales bacterium
GCCGCCGGTCACCAGCGCCATTTTTTTGTGGAGTCGCATAACCCGGGAGATGATCGTCAAGAACCGCTTGTACGCCGCTCTATCGTATCGTTCCAGGATGTATCGTACCAGGGCGTCTCGTCCGGGTGTACCATTCGGATACGGCACACGGATAGCCCGGCCGGCGCCGCCGCTTCCTCTCAAGCGACGGCGCCCGCGCCGGACACGCCCCCCTCAGGCGTGTACTCGCCGCCAGCCCGAAAGCCGGCGACGGGTTTTCTGCAGCGGGATGTTGACAACAGACGCCCGGAACCACGAGACCGGGAGTACCCGCGCACTATTCTCTGCGCGGAGAACGTTTAGATTCCGACATCCGCCCGTCATATTATGTGCGATGAACGTTAGTTTAGCCAGACTACTCACCCCCTCAACCAACGGCTACGCCGCATTGATACGGTTACTACTCCCCCTTGCCTTTCTTTTCACGGCCAGCGCCACGTACGCACAAACCGGGCGCGACCTCGTTTTTGTGTTCTCCGGCGCGCCGGATCAGCTCCTTCGCGAAGGCCGCCTCACCGTACTCGGCACGCGACCGGCCGTTACGCGCGTCCACGTCCCGGCCAACCACGCCATCGACGACACGTTCGGCCTCAAGATCGGCGGGCTCTTCATCGGCTACGAAAGCCGGATGGTGGATTTCGGGATGACGTCGTCCATCACCTTTAAACGCATCACGCTGGGTATGGGATGGAATATGTTCGGCGCCGGCGCAAAAGCCGCCGAAGGCACGCTGTTTGAGAGGCGCGGATTCATGGTGATCGGCGGGACGTTTAATCTCGCGCTTCCCTGAGAGGTTTAATGTTCAAGGTTCGAGGTGCTTCCTCCTTAAACCTTACACCTGGAACCTTAAACCCTGTGTAGTGCAAACCCTGCAATTTCACTCCGCCGCATTGGAAACGCGATCTTCTCCGTATCTTTGGGAACGGAATCGATTCGATTTAGAATAAGTCTAAATTACACCCTGTTTCGTCCCCCGGAGAACACATAGCCATGACGCTGAACGAACTGAAGCCCGGATGTTGCGGCCGTATTACGTGCTGGTGCGAAGGTCTGTCCGACCGCTTGTGGGAACTGGGCATCCTGCCGGGGACGATGGTGGAAGTCGTTCGCGTAGCGCCTTTCGGTGATCCGATTGCGCTTAAAATCAAGGATTCGCAGATTGCCATCCGCCGGGCCGACGCCACGCGGATCTCGGTAGACGCGCTCTGACCCCATTTCCCGCATCTGGCCCAGCATCCAGCCCAGAATCTAGCCCAGAATCTAGCCCAGCATCCGGCTCCCCGCGCATGGCTTCACGCCGTCCGACACCTGACAGCGCAACGCACGAGGCCCGCGGTACGCGACGCATAGCGGTAGCCGGCAACCCGAACGCCGGTAAATCCACGGTTTTTAACCTGCTGACCGGCATGCGGCAGCGGGTGGGTAACTACCCCGGCGTTACGGTCGAACGCAAATCCGGCCACCTGATCGGCGCGGAGCACATCGAGCTGATCGACCTTCCGGGCACGTACAGCCTCAACCCGAAGTCGCTCGACGAGCAGATCGCGTACGACACGATCACGCACCAGCTGGAAGGAGAAGACGCGCCCGACCTCGTACTGTGCGTCGTGAACGCGACCAACCTGGAGCGCAACCTCTACCTCGCCTCGCAGATCATCGACCTTGGCGTGCCGACCATCCTGGCGCTGAACATGATGGACGAGGTCGAAAAAGCCGGTCAGGTGATCGACACCCGGATGCTTTCGGAGATCCTCGGCGTGCCGGTCGTGCCCATGGTGGCGACGCGTAAGGAGGGTTTCGAGGAGCTGAAACAGGCGCTCACCGCGCCCCTGCCGGCCCCGGGCAAGACGTACTGGCGGCTGCAGGAGGATGTCCTCGCCGCGGTGTCGACGCTTGCCGGCACCCTCCGGGCGCAACGGCCCGACCTGTCGGAAGCCCGAAGCCGGGCCGAGTGCCTGCGCATTCTCACGAGCGACCGTCTGCTGGAGGGCTGGAAGAAACGCCAGCCGGACTTCCACCAGGCCGTGCTCGACGCCCGCGCCGCGCTGATCGCACAATCCGTCCCCTACACCCAGTCCGAAATCACGGGCCGTTACGCCTGGCTCGCGCGCGTGTCCGCTCGGGTTGCGAAGCAGCAGCACGAGGTCGATGCGCGCAAACTCACCGACCGGCTGGATGCGATCCTGGTGCACCGCGCGTTCGGGCCGTTGATCTTTGCCGGCATCCTGCTGCTCATTTTCCAGGCCATCTTCACCTGGGCGACGCCGTTCATGGATGGGATTGAGCAGGGTGTGATGGCGCTGGGCGGTTGGCTTCGGTCCGTCGTTCCCGCGGGCCTGCCGGCGGATCTGCTGGTCGATGGCGTGCTCGCCGGCGTGGGCAACGTGGTCATCTTTCTCCCCCAGATCCTCTTCCTTTTTTTCTTTCTGAGTCTGCTGGAGAGCACCGGCTACATGGCACGGTCGGCCTTTATCATGGACCGGGTCATGCGGCGTTTCGGGCTCTCGGGCGGGTCGGTGATGCCCATGATGAGCGCGTTCGCCTGCGCCGTGCCGGCGATCATGGCCACGCGCACCATGGAAAACCAGCGCGAACGGCTGCTCACCATCATGGTGCTGCCCCTGCTCAGCTGCTCGGCCCGGCTGCCGGTCTATACGCTTTTTATCGCCGCGTTCATCCCCGCGACAAACGTGTTCGGACCGATCGGGTATCAGGGGCTGACAATGCTCTTCCTGTACGTGTTTGGGCTGGTGACGGCGTTTGGCGCCGCGTGGGTGCTCAAGAAAATCCTGAAGGGGCCGGACTCGTTTTTTATGCTCGAGTTGCCGCCATACCGCGCGCCGCAATGGAAGATGATCTTCTGGCGGATGTACGAACGGGCGAAGATGTTCGTCTGGCGCGCCGGCCGGGTGATCTTCTTCTTCAGCATCCTGCTCTGGTTTGCCGCCTCCTACCCCGAAGTGCCGCCGGACCCGAACCTCGAAGCCCGCCGAGTGGCCGTTGAAGCCCGGATGTCCAGCGCGAACGATGCCGGCCGGCCCGCGCTCGAAGCCGAGCTGGGGGAGATCGCGAACGCCGAGGGCGCCTATCAGATGGAGCAGAGCTACATCGGCCGCCTCGGACGGTTCATCGAGCCGGTGATGCGGCCACTGGGATTCGACTGGAAGCTGAGCGCCGGCATCCTCTCGGCCTTCGCCGCCCGCGAAGTCATCATCGGCGCCCTTGGCACCATCTACAGTGTCGCCGACGCCGACGAACACAGCGTGGCGCTGCGGGACCACCTCCTCAACGCCCGCGACCCGCGGACCGGCAAACCCCTGTATACCACGCTCGTCGCCCTGAGTCTACTGGTGTTTTTTGTGCTGGCGCTCCAGTGCACCAGCACGGTGGCCATCGCCCGGCGCGAGTTAAACTCGTGGAAATGGGCGATCGTCATGTGGTGCTACATGACCGGCCTCGCCTATCTTGCCGCGCTCATCGTGTACCAGGGCGGGCGGGCATTTGGATTGGGGTGAGGGTTTGGGAGTATGGGAGTATGGGAGTATGGGAGTATGGGGGAACTTGGAGGATCGTGCCGGTTCCAACACCCACACACCCACACACCCACACACCCACACACCCACACACCCACACACCCACACACCCACACACCCACACTCTCCAATCATCCCGCACCCCATGAAACGCTTCGTCTACCTCGCCGGCCTGCTGGCCATGTTCGTCTTCGCCGCTCCCGTGCTGGCCCAGCACGCTCCTGAAAACCCTCCGATGGAGGGCTTCAACACCGCCGGATCGGACGCCCGCGCCATCGAGATCGCCGACGCCGTCATGCAAAGCATGGGCGGCCGCCAGAACTGGGACAACACCCGCTTCCTCTCCTGGGGCTTCGGGCCCGACGAGCAGGTGTGGGATAAGTGGACGGGCGACTTCCGCTACCAGCGCGACAGCCTGGTAGTGCTCATGAACGTCAACACCAAAGCCGGCAAGGCCTATGCGGACGGTGTCGAGATCGCCGACCCCGCCGAAAACCTCACCAACGCCTACCGCGCCTGGGTCAACAGCGGCTACTGGTTCTTGATGCCCTACAAGCTGAAGGATTCCGGCGTGACGTTGAAATACCTCGGCGAAGGGACGACGGAGGACGGCCGCGCGGCGGAGATGCTCCAGCTGACCTTCGAAAACGTAGGCCTGACGCCGCAGAACAAGTACCACGTGTACGTCGACAAAGAGCGGATGCTGGTCACCCAGTGGGCCTACTTCCCGAGCGCGTCCGACGCCGAGCCGCGGTTCATGCGGCCGATGGGGAACTGGAAGAAATACGGTGACATCATGCTCTCCGACCACCGGGGCGATGGCCAGAACGGGCCGTTTGTCCTGCCGAACGTGGGTGCCTACAGCAGCGTCCCGGAATCTGTTTTTGCGGACCCGAAGAGGATCGACCTGGCGTCACTCGCGATGTAACGATCAAGACGCGTGATTTTCTTGAGGCGTGCCGGTGTAACTCCGCCGGCACGCCGCTCGTAGTTTCGGCGAACCCGGTTACTCAACGAACCTACGACCTATCGCCATGCGCACGCTCCAGGCCTTCCTCATCCTCGTTTTACTCGCTCTGCCGGCCGCGGCCCAGAACATCACCGTTATCACCGACGACGAGGCGTGTGAAAATCAGGGCTGGGGCGAACGTGAGCGGTACTGTGAAGTGCGTGAATTTACCCTGCCGGCCGATCGTTCGGTCATCGATATCAATGGCGGCCAGAACGGCGGCATCCGGGTGGAAGGATGGGATCGGGATGAGATCCAGGTGCGCGCCATCGTGAGCGCGACGGCCCGGACCGAAGATGCGGCGCGCGAGCACGTGCGTGAGGTGACAATCGATACCGATGGGACCATCCGAGCTGACATCCCGAGACGGACCGGAAGCGGGAATGACTGGACGTCCGTCAGCTTCGAGCTTCTGGTGCCGCGCACCTCGAACCTTTCCCTGGGGACACACAACGGCGGCATCCACATCGCTGAAATCGAGGGCGATATCCGGTTTGAGGCGTTGAACGGTGGGGTGAAGTTGATCGACCTGGCCGGCGACGTCCGCGGCGAAACGACCAATGGAGGCGTTGAGATCTATCTCGCCGGCTCCGAGTGGGTGGGCGAAGCGCTGGATGTCGAGACCACGAACGGCGGCGTGGAGATCCGTGTGCCGGAGAACTACTCGGCCCGTCTGGAGGCCGCCACCACCAACGGCGGCATCCGGTTCGACTTCCCGGTGATGGTTCATGGCAAACTCGACGATAAGGTCTCGATCGACCTCGGCGACGGCGGCAACCGGATTCGGGCGGTGACGACCAATGGCGGGGTGCGGGTGCGGCGGGGGTAAGGCGGAGGTTGCATCAGGACCCTGAGTAAGACCTATACTCCCTCCACTCTTCATCCCGGGCTACGGCCCCGTCATCCTGAACTACGACCGGGGATCCAGCCGGCGCCGTCCTTTTCCGTGGGAGCTCGGGTGGCGGAGCCGGCAGATTTTATGGAGGCGAGAGCGTAACCTGGGTTCAGCCGGGCGAAGGTGTCCCATAGGGATTGAAGGGGCGGTGGCTCCCGGAACAATATAAGGATGCAGGTCCTACTCTTCTTATATGGACAGTTGTTCGACTACGAACGTACCCTCGGCGTAAGCATTTCATTTTCAGGTCGTTGATTTCAATCGTCGAAGCGTGTTATCTTGGCGGTGATTGGATATTATCAGTTCGTCCGCTCGGCGGAGTTGGATTGTTCCTTCAAGATAAGGTCTAGGTTAGTGAAATGACGAGACTACGATTACTTCCTTTATTTGCACTATTGAGCCTCACTGTGCTTTTCAACTCGATATTACTCAATTGTACGACGGCTCAAACACAGGACGCGGTACCCCCGAACCCCGAAGCGCTCTTGGATAAGATGACCGGCAAATGGGTGATGACTGGCACAATCGAAAAGGAACAGGTTAAACATGACGTAGACGTCGACTGGATTCTAGATCGTCGATACATTCGCATCCACGAAGTTTCACGTGAGAAGAACGCCGACGGAGAGCTCGCATACGAAGCGTGGATACATATCGCATGGGACCCCAAAAATGGTGAATATGTGGTCATGTGGCTGGACAATACCGGCACGACAAACTTTGCTGCAGAAGGCGTCGGGCACGGAAAGCCAAACGGCGACCGAATTCCATTCGTGTGGAAGTCTGCAGGAGGGGGTGGTATTCACAATACGTTCGCGTACGATCACGCTGGAGATAAATGGTCATGGGCAATTGACAACATTGACGAAACCGACAAGCCCTCCTTATTTGCAAGAGTCACTTTAGAGCGAAAAAAGAATTGACCGAAAAAGCGTGGAATTCTTTGCGGCGTCTATTCGCATCCTGGGCCATATATCGGACAGGCTATCTCGCTCTGGATTACAAGTCTTGCGTTTATCACTCCCAAACTGCCAGGTTGTAGAAGACGAGAATTGGGATTTGAATGAATGGCGAACCAAGCGGTGAACCGGAGCCGCCGATCACGCGGAATGTGGAATCATAGTCTATTGGCGGCGGCCCGGTTACCGCCGTCGTTAGCCGTACCATCAGGAAAGCCAGTCACAATGACACCGCCACGACTAAGTGAGCTGACTTGTCCGAGTTGTGGCCACGCAAACTGGATCATCGACTCCGACTATCGAGGGATTGACGGCATCATGCTCCCTTATGAGCGACGCGAGTACAGTTGCCGAGCATGCGGCAATGAAGGCAGTGGCTGGATCCTCATTCAACAATCGCCGCCAGAGTTTCTGTTGCAGCCGCATGACATGTATCCCATGAGCCAGATCGAATTCGACCGATGGGCGTCGATTCTGAGGGCCCATTTTCCGGAGCATCCGTGCTTGGAGCAGATTGGAAAGACGTTCTTTCCGAGAACGTTCTGAGTGAGCAGTCTCGGGCAGGACCTTACAGAATTACCGCTTTGGATCCGTGTCAATCGCACGAGCCACTGAACATCCAATTGCAGCCGAAGCGCCGGGCGACGCGGGTCTGCGCGCGGCCGATTTGGCGTCGTTATGCAACCATGTGACCTCGTCGTTGAGCCCCTTCTCGACCTCGCACAATTGGCCGCCTGGAGGCGGATGCTCAGTCCAAGCGCTGCAGTATCGTGTCGAGGTTTATCGATGAGTTGCCGAATAGTCGCAATCGGTTCGATCGGCCTGGCGAGCGAGCCTACGTCGCACGGTGCGGCGAAAACACCAACGGCGGCGTGGAGATCGAGCTTGCGGGATCCGAGTGGGTCGGTGAGTCGATGAATGTCGAGACCACGAACGGCCGGGTGGAGATCCGGGTGCCGGAGAACTACTCGGCGCGCCTGGAGACCGCCACCACCAACGGCGACATCCGGTTCGACTTCCCGGTGATGGTGCAGGGCAAACTCGACGACCGCGTCTCGATCGACCTCGGCGACGGAGGCAACCGGATCCGGGCCGTGACGACCAATGGCGGGGTGCGGGTGCGGCGTGGATAGGGGTTTAGAGGCGGTAACGAGAGGCGTTCAGAATGGTGCATACACGCAGTTCCTATTTCTCCTATCTAGACAATTGTTCGATTACATACGTACCTCGGGGTAAGCATTTCATTTTCGGGTCGTTGCTTTCAACCGTCGAAGCGTGTTATCATAGCCATGATAGAATATTGTTAGTCAGGCGGCATCGAGCATCATGGACCAGCTACGGCCATTCAACTTTGCCGCATTGACAGTGATTCTGTTCCTTGCCGGCATCGTTGGTTGCAGTCAGCAGGCATCCAAGCCACAGGACCTGTCCGATGCGCAGGTCCGCCAGCTTGCCACCCAGTTCCGCGATACTTGGTTGGCCGAAGGGAAAGACGAGGCTGTATCCATTCTGGCACGCGGCACCATCGTTGGGGTTGAGAGACTGCCGCAGGGTTGGCACATCACATTTAATACGCCAACCGGGCACAGTCTCGCGACTCCAGAGGGGATTCACGATTATTTCCTCCACGTTTACCTTAATCCATCCGGCGACCTCGACCGGATTGTGAGAGGGCCGGATTTGTTATCATAATTGTGCCTCCTAACCAGAGCGCTGCAGCGAATCTGTATTGCACATGCTACCTCACGTCGGGTGCGGCACCGACGGACATCATGCCGTAAGAAAAGAAGCTTTTAGTCGATCGTCTCTCCACATGCGAGGTATTCCTATGAGGCACTTACTCCTTAAATTCGCACCAGCTTTGCTTCTCGTCTCTGTAAATGCCTGTTCCGCTGTCGTTGATTCTGAGTACCAAAATCCTCCCCTCGACGGGGTGATCGTTCAGATCGAGCGCGTTAAAGAACAGAATGCTGGAATCCTCGTCGCATACTCAACGGACGAAGAGGGAAAGGTATGGCTCGTGTTATCCGAGGAGACAGAGATTCTGGTAAAGGGAAAGTCCGTTTCTCGTGTTGGATACGACGCGATTGAGGTTGGCCAGGAAGTCAGGGCGTGGACCACAGGATTATGGCTGTATTCGTATCCGCCACGGACAGGTGCAGTGCGCTTAGTGGTAACCACGTTGTAATGTTATCAGATGGGCTATTGCGACCCTACGACACATGGCAGCCTTCGCCATGCGCGACCCCGGAAGTTGCGCGATGTTTCCGTAGTTCTTCCCGCCGAGCGGTTTTGCACCCATGGGTTACCCTCTCGCTCTATCCTTGCCGCGTGTATTCGAGCAAGCAACATGTGGGATGATTGTGTAAACCGGAATTGTGCCCTGGCTGTTCAAAGTCAACTATACCGGATCTCTTTCTCGTTGGCATTCTTCAATCCCGCAAATTAACCTCAATGCGCCAGTTTGAAATAGTCGAAAGAATTCATACCGATCAAAGTGCAAAACGATACTCCGCGCCTCCGCGGGGACCCTCCCCATCCTCTTGACTGAATGAAGACATAAAAGCTTCCGCGAAGACGCGGAGTAGAATCACGTACTGGAATCCTTCCATGATCCACATCCGCCCCTGCGAGCACTCCCAACAGCAGGCGCAGCAGATGGGGTTTCGCGCCATGCAGTATAACCTCGTCGTCTCGACCAACCACGGCGCTGTTCGCCTGTGGGAGATGCTCGGATTCCACATTGCAGGGACACTACCCGGTGCATTTAACCATCGAACGCTCGGGTACGTGGACGCTTATGTGATGTACAAACAGTTAATTTGGTAGGTAATCCAGGGTGCGATTCCCCCGCGTCCATAGCTACGCGGCATCACGCAGCATATGAGTCAACCATGTCGACAGGAATCGTGCCCTGTCCCAGGTTCATGAGGTCAGTTCGTTTACTCGCTTGCTCGATTTCGATTCCGATCACTTCATTTGAGATATTAAAATCGAGCACGATATCTGGCGCGACTTCGCGCGCATCGGTGCCGGGACCTGCCTTTAGCTCGATGTACAACGTATCGGTCTCGGGAAAGTAGGTGATCTTCATGACAATGGGCGTTTAAAGCTCCGATCGGGAAACGCATTATGCAGGGTTTCGCCGTCTTCGAGGGTTACCACGCTTACGTAAAGATCTCTCTGACATTGACGCTTTCCATATCTTCCACGGGATGCTACTCCGCGCCTCTGCGGGAGGTTATTTCGCGATTCGGTCAAAGAGAATGGGAAGGATCCCGCGGAGGCGCGGAGGATCGTTTCACGCATGAATCGGCAGAAACGCTTTCGATCACCGCAAATTAGTGATTAAGGTTAATTTGACAGATAAAAACGTACCTTGTTCGCGTTCTTTTTTCTCACCACCACTCCCGTTCCCACTCCCTCATGGCATGGATCTACCTCGTGCTCGCCGGCCTGTTGGAGGTCGGCTGGGCCATCGGCTTAAAATACACGGAGGGGTTCACGCGGCCGCTCCCCAGCCTCCTCACCGGCGGCGCCATCGTCGCCAGCATGTACCTCCTTTCCGTCGCCGCGCGGACGCTGCCGATCGGGACGGCTTACGCGATCTGGGTGGGGATCGGCGCCCTCGGGACGGCCGTGCTCGGGATGCTGCTTTTCGGCGAGCCGCGCACGGTGGGCCGGCTGTTATTCCTCGTCCTCCTGGTTGTGGCGCTCGTCGGGCTGAAGCTAACGGCGGGTGAGCCGGCGGGGTGAGAATTTGCTCCTCTCGGCTGTGCTCCGGGACCAGTCCGGCTCGCAACGCCTAACCGCCCTGGCCTGATATTTAATAACGGCACGCTGATGGGTTGAAGCCGGCACGGCGCCGGCGGATTTTGTATGTTGGATCCGACCCTAACTCTGCTAATGCCCCGTGTTGTCGCTTCTCCTGGAGATCCTCGCCGGCTTCGTCATCCTCGGCTCCCTGCTCCCGCTGGTTCGGACGGGTGCCTGGTGGGTGCGCATCTTCGATTTTCCCCGGGGACAGCTGGCCGTCCTCGGCCTGGTTGTGGCGCTCGGGTATTTCCTCCTGATCGATCCACTGGAGAACAAAGACTACCTGGCGCTCGCCGCCCTCGGAGTCAGCGTGGTGTTCCTCATCGTCAGGATCTTCCCGTACACCCCGCTCGCTCCGCTCGAGACGCTCCCGGCCCAAAACCCCGACGCCGGCCATCGTATCAGCCTGCTGTGCGCGAACGTCCTCCAATCGAACCGGGACGCGGCCCGGTTGCTCGCTCTGATCCGGGCCAAACAGCCCGATATCGTGCTGCTCGTCGAAACGGATACCTGGTGGCGCGATGCGCTCCGCGAACTGGATGAACGGTATGCTCACCGGATCCTGCATCCACTGGACAATACCTACGGCATGCTCTTCTTTTCGCGGCTTCCCATCGAAGAGGAACAGGTGCGATTCCTGGTCGAAGACGACGTGCCATCCCTATTCGCCACCATCGTGTTGCCGGCCGGCGTACACATCCGGATGGTAGGTGTACATCCTCGGCCGCCACGCCCCGACATCATGCAGGACTCCACCAATCGCGATGCCGAGCTCCTGATCGTCGCACGGTATGCCGAGCATCAGGACCTTCCGATGATCGTGATGGGCGACTTCAACGACGTCGCGTGGTCTCACACGACCCGGCTCTTCCAGCGCATCAGCCACCTGCTCGATCCCCGCCGGGGACGTGGCCTGTTCAGTACGTTTCACGCCGACTATCCGTTTTTCCGATATCCGCTCGACCACATCTTTCACTCGGCCCATTTTCGCCTGGAGCACCTCGAACGGATGGGGCACATCGGGTCCGATCATTTCCCTGTATTCGTAGCCCTGCAACTGGAGCACAACGGACACATCGAAACCGAGGATGCTACGTCGGAGGACGTTGAGGAAGCCAAACGACTCATCAAGGAGGCGTTTCTATAACGCAAAATGATGTCATATTTTCCAGAATGCCGGCTAGATCAGCAAACCCTTAGATCTAGCTCATCCCGCTCACCGGCGCCGATGTTATGTTGCCTTCTCACCCAACGTTGAAAGAGGTAGCACCATGACAGACCGAGGCAAGACGATGCCGGACAATCAGGAATACCATGAGGACTCGGCCTACCGAGTCGCCTCCGGCCTGGCACTGGCCGTGGCTTTTGTCCTTTTCTGGCTCACGGCCGCCGTGGGCATCATCGGCGACGGCCCGATAAATCTGCTGTATCTCGGAGTGCTCGCCCTCGGATTCGCCGGCGCTTATTTCGCGCGGCTCCAGCCAAGTGGCATGGCGCTGGCGCTCATCGGGACAGCGATCGCCCAACTGCTGGTGCCGGTGATCGCGCTGGTGATCTGGAAGGCCGGCGGCGCCGATCTGCTCACGAATCCAGACTCTCCCCATCCCCCGTTCCATCCAGGTATTATGCCGGTTTTCGGGTTAAATGCGGTCTTTGTCCTGCTCTGGTGCGTATCCGCCGGGCTGTTTCGGAAAACCGCATCGGGTCCACGCGCACGTGGAACGTGAACATGGCCTTCCGCGCATCTTCTCGGATTCGTACACTATCATGACGAAAATAGCCGTCGGATGCCTGATTCCTGAAACCATCACGCGAATGTTCGACCCCGTACGTAAGCCATTGCTCGCCCTGCGCGCCAGCGACGAACAGGTCCGCGCGGAGCTGGAAAAAAAACCATCGATGTTTAGATGAATCCCCAGCTACTATTTCTGGTGTTCGCCATCCTGTTCGGGGGGTGCCGCCAGAGCCCGCGGCCGGCGGAGCCCGAACCGTTGCCCGC
>JBGSPJ010000658.1:0-12182 GCA_041738655.1 Rhodothermales bacterium
CGACTTCGCCGACCCCGACCTGCCCCGCGGGCCGGTCTACGGCCGCATCGTCGATCCCCAGCTTGTGGCCGGCATGAGCGTGTACGTCGCCGGCGCGGTTGTCTCCGTACACCGCGGGTTCGATGCCTACGCCGGCCACCAGGCGGCTCGCCACTGGGCGCAAGAACCTGCCCCGCAGGCAGGCGACTGGACGGTCGGCATCCTGGGCCTCGGCGCCATGGGGATGGACGCCGCGCGGGTGCTGCTGGCCCTCGGTTATACGGTTGTTGGATGGAGCACGAAGCCCCGGCCGGACGCCGGCTTCGAGACGTTCGCCGGCGAGGAAGGACTCGACGCCATGCTGCCCCGCTGCCAGGTTCTCGTTTGCCTTCTGCCGCTCACGTCCCGCACACGCGGCATCCTCGACCGCCGGATATTCGACCGCCTGCCGGCTGGCGCCTGCCTCGTCAACGTAGCGCGGGGCGGGCATCTCGTTGAAGCCGATCTGCTGGACGCCTTCGCGGACGGCCGGCTCGGGAGCGCCTGGCTGGATGTGTTCGCCCGCGAGCCCCTGCCGGAGGACCATTCCTTCTGGGGCCATCCGAAGATCCGCGTCACCCCACATATCGCCAGCATCACCAACCCCGCCACCGCGGCACATCAAGTGGTGGCCGATTACCGCCGCGCTGTGACCGGTCTGCCGCCGACGTATCCAGTCGATCTATCTAGGGAATATTGATCAAATGTCGTTTCGCGTTGCACGTTTTCACGTTGAACGTTTTTTTGGGAGCCGCCCACTGGCTATGGAGGGTGATTCAGGTGATTCAGGGTGCAACGCGAAACGTGCAACGAGTAAACGCCCGGGCACCCGACCACGGGAATCCGAGTTGCACCACCTTTTCTTTCGCCGGGATAGGCACGTGCGGACGCTCAGGTACATAGAAATCGGCGTGGAGATGCCGCGAGCGTATCCGCATGTATCGAATTGAAGCACGTATTGAACTCGACATTCCCCTTCCGACCCGGGACGGTCCGCCGGAGGGGCGCCGACCTACACGATTTCCTCCATTTCCTTCTAGGGCCCTATGCAAACCCTTGGTACTGCTCGCACGTCGCCGGCGTTAAGCGCCGCCCTGTTTTCCATTTCCCTGTTCCTGCTGGTCGGTTCGTCCGCATCGGCCCAGCCGGCCGACCTTGAGGCCCGCGTCTCCGAGCTCTTCGCGCGCTCCTGCACGACGGTCGGGTGCCACAGCGCCCCGATCCCGCAGATGAACATGAACCTCGAGCCGGCGCAGTTTTATGCCTCCATAGTCGGCGAAGCCAGCATGGAGCGGCCGGACATGAAACGCGTGGCGCCGGGCGACCCGGGCGCCAGCTATCTGGTCCACAAGATCAAGGGGGATCCGTCCATCATCGGGCTCCCGATGCCGATGACCGGCGACCGGTTGACACCCGACGAGATCGGGCTCATCGAACAGTGGATCACCGGGCTGACGGGGGTAGACGAAGCCCGCAAGGCCGAGGCGCCCAAACCCACGCCGCTGGCCTTCCCCAGCTGGAAGGTGATCAACATCCCCACGGACCGTACCCTCGCGAAGGGTAACTTCCTGTTCCTCATCGCGCACCGCTTCAACCCGCGCATCAACGCCGGCTACGATGCGTTGTTTGGTCTTGACGGGCCCGGCATCATCTACCTGCACCTGGGCTACTCGTTCACCGACAAGCTCCTCCTTGGCATCGCCCGAAGCAATGTCGGCGACAACGTGGAGCTCTACGGCCGGTATCAGATCAAGGCTCAAGAGGCCGGCGGTTGGCCGGTGGGCATCAACCTGGCGACGACGGGCAACTGGGTTTCGGAGAGCCGGACGGGCGAGGACCGCTTCCGGCCCGAAGCGCTCAAATTCACGGGTCAGCTGTCGCTTACCCATGCGATCGGCGACAAGTTCGGGATCGCGGTGGTGCCGGGCATCACGACCAATCCGGTAGAGACCGTGGAAGACGAGGACCTGCTCGTGACAGTCGGCCTTGGCGGCCGCTGGCGGTTCCACAACCGGATGGCCGTCGTGGCGGAATGGACGCCGATCGTCTCGGGCTACACTCGCACGCTCACCTTTGGGAACGACATCCGGTTCGACACCGCCGGCGCGGGCTTCGAGATCGCCACGGCCGGCCACGTCTTCCAGATCGTCCTCACCAACACTGTTGGCCTCACGGCCGATCAGTACCTCCGCGGTGGCGACCTTGACCTTCTCAAAGGAGACGTGCGCCTCGGGTTTAATATTTTCCGGGTGCTGAACCGTTGACACCGCCCTGGGTAGGGGGGCTGCCACGCATTTTACTTGACTGACGTCGCGGAATCCCCGTAAGGCCACGTTTAACGTGGCCCTACGGGGGCGTCACGCAACGTCCATCCATCCATAAACCCCCACTGTAATATGCGTTTTTACACCATCCTCTTCGTTCTATTTGCCTTTGTGTTTGTCGCCGGCTGCGAAAAAGAAGACGCGATTGTCGATCCCGATCCGGATGACGAGGTTACGTTTTCGCAAGTTCAGGCCATCTTTAGTTCGAGCTGCGCTGTCTCGGGCTGCCATGCCGGCGCGAGCCCGCAGCAGGGTATGGACCTGAGCGCCGGCGTGGCCTACGCCAACATCGTCAACGTAGCCAGCGCCGAAAACCCGGCGCTGAGCCGGATCACGCCGAACGACCCGGACAACAGCTACCTGTATCGCAAAATCACGGGCGTGAACATCCTCTTTGCTCGGATGCCTCTCGGCCGTGCACCTTTGTCGCAAGATCAGATCGACCTGATGCGGGATTGGATCGAGGCGGGGGCGCCGAATGACTGACATGCCCACCCTGCGGGGCGCCGGGTTACGGCCGCTGCGGCGGCGGAATGCGCCGGGTTACGGCCGCTCCGGCGGCCTAACCCGGCCTACGGGGGCGCGGCGGGGGCTTGGCGGGTGGTCTGACGTGGGCATCATCGAACTCGTCCACTCCACGGCGTCTTTCGTTCCTACTGAAATCGAACCGTCGTTGCCTGATTGGCATAACACCCGACAACCCCGAGCCCATTTTCTACATTGGAAAAAACGGTTACTGGCTCTGCGAACGGGTCCTCGAGATTTCTGCGCTGCAACGATAGCGACTTGTGATATTCGAAATACGCCGAATCCATCGATGTAACTACCAGACTGACCTCCAAGCTATTACTCGAACGAAGTTCAACATTGAGAACGAATTCACCAGTTTGAGCTTCCATGGTGTCGTCACTGAAGTAGACAACATCAAATTCGACAGGATTTGTTTCGAGCGGCTGCCCACCCACGTCGGCCGGATCAGCGCGTAGTGCTGTGTTCGAGGAAGAAAAAAACTTAGCCGCCCAAGGGGTATCATTCTGACGACTATCCGGCTCAAGAAACAGGAACAGCCCCATTCGATACACGTGCGCTCCGGGTGGGTCATCCAGTTGAAGGGTAACCCTGAATTGTTTTGAAGATTCAGTTTCTCCCTGTTTTGCCACACGCACCCGCGTCACCGGCCGCTTAGGCACAACGCACTCGCCGCGAACCGTGTCAAACCCTGTCTTTTGAACCTCAATCGCATAGCCCTCTTCCTGTCTGGGCAAACGATTCGCTTCGTAACGCCCTGGCGCGGTTCGGACAAGCGTATCGCGTTGCGTGGTGGAGGTTACGATGACGAGGGCATCATCGAGACGCAAGGCTTCCTCCGTGACCGCTTCATCGAGGGATGCACTTCGATACAGATCGATCACGACACGCTCGTCCGGATTCAAGAAGCCGTAGACCGCCAGTTTCGATTCGCTTTCCGGGGCCCTGATGCCAAGTAGGTTTTCACAGCCAGGGAGGAGTGCCATCGCCAGTACAAGACCAAGCCGACCTGTGCGTCTATGTAGATTTTTTCCTCGGATCGACCCTCGGTCAGAACGAATAATCATAGCTGATACCCGGTATGAGGATGAATGGGCTGAACTGCTTGTACGCGATGGTGCCATCCGGCCGGGGGCTGGCCGTAATAAAAAACGGATTGCGCCGGGCATACGCGTTGTAGACGCCGATTGTCCAGGTCCGCATACCGCGCCCGATGGGTTTGGTATGTTGAAAGGAGATGTCGAGCCGATGATAGTTCGGCTCACGTTTATTGTTACGGGGGCCGTAGTCATACGCATCCGGGACCGGAGAGTAGTCAGGATCCGATACATGCCCTGCGAAGTCTTCGACGCCAGGCAGGCGCTGCGCCGGCAGCCAGACCGCATTGCCCGTCGCAAACACCCAGGTACTGGAGACGCACCATATCTCGGACAGACAGTAGGTACCCGTGACCGCCACGTCGTGCGTTCGGTCGTACCTGTTGGGGAAACGCCGGCCTCCGTCTATGTTGGCGAAACGACTTGTTGACCGCGCCAGTGTGTACGCAATCCATCCTCTCAAGCGTCCCTCCCGTTTGCGCAGCAGCCACTCCATCCCGTAGGCCTCTCCATCGCCTATCTCGACCCGGTCTTCCCAGTTGGATGCGTCGACACCAACCAGATTACTCCCTGTAATCGGGGTGATCAGGTGCTTCATGCTTTTGTAATACACGTCGGCGCTAATCTGAACCGATTGTGTCATCACCCGTGTCCCGCCCAGCGTAAACTGCCACGCTTCCTCGGGGCGCACGCGCCGCGTCGCCGGCAACCAGAGATCCAGGGGGACCCCGATGCTACTCCGACTCAACAAATGCACCGATTGAGAGGCATAGGTCACTGCGGCTTCAACCGTCGTCCGGTCCGTCAACCGGTAGCGCGTCAAGAACCGAGGTTCAGGAAAGGTATATGCCGCGTCACCCAAATCATACCTGCTCAACCGGATCCCCAACACCATGTCCACATCAGGCCCGAATGCCAGTTGAGTCTCCCCGTATAGAGCCATTGACCAGGCGTGTAGCCGCTCGATGCCCCCCGTCTTACTGCTTCTGGTCGTATCGACATCCTCGAAACTGGATGCCGTCCGGCGCGAACTGGGGGTAAAGCGATGAGCGATAAGGACGCTGCCGAAGCGAACTTCGTTGTCGCCGGGTAAATACCAGGTCAGATCATTGCGCTGCGACCAGTCCCTGACGCCGGAGGTAAAAAAAACGTTCTCTTCATACCGCCGCCCCTGGTTGGGTTGGTCCTCGATATCGTTCTCGAAAAAATCCAGCGCGTACGCACTTCGAGCCAGTGAGGCAGTCGCCAATACCCGGGGCGTGAGTTGGCCCTGCCACCGGAGTGAACCGGTCAGATTTCCCCAGTTGAGATACGACCGATAGCGATCGGCACTCCCTTGACGTAAGGACCTGGACCGAAACCAGAACCGATCCTGCCCACCGTAGAGGCTGAGATAGAAGCCATGCTTGTCGGACACATAGGCCAGCTTACCGATCCCATCCATGAAATAGTAGCCATACTTGTCACCCGGAGGTTGGAACAAGAGGAGCAGGGCGTCCAGGTACGTCCGTCGCGCGGAGACCAAGTAGGAAACGCGGCCTTTTTTGATCGGGCCTTCGAGCGTCACCAGTCCACTGATGACCCCTACGTTAACGTGTGTACGCCTTTTGTTCAAATCACCCTCCTTGAGGGCAATATCGAGTACGGAAGAAAGCCGGCCGCCGTACCGGGCTGACCCGGCCCCTTTTGTCAACGAAACCGAGCGGATCACATCCGGGCTGAAGGCAGACATGAACCCGAAGAGGTGGTTGACGCTATAGATCGGGGTCCCATCCAGCAGAATCAGGTTCTGATCGGGGCCGCCGCCTCGAACATGGAGTCCGGTCGATCCCTCCCGGCCGCTCTGTACGCCGGGCATCAATTGCAAGGCTTTGATCACGTCGGCTTCCCCGCCGAGCATGGGGATTTGTTTGATCTCTGCCGGGGTCATCGCAACAACACTGCCCGATGTAGCGGTAGGCAGCTCCTGGCTATCCAAAACGCGGATGGAATCGAGCGATACGACCGCGGGCTGCAACCGTATCTGTAGCAGGGTGTCGCTTCGCAGGGAGATCGAAAGGCGGTGCGTATCGTAGCCGATATAGCTGAACGACAGCGCCAGCGTTCCGGGCGGGGTCACGATAACAAATCGCCCATACTGATCCGTGGCCGCGCCGAGTGTCGTTTCCGACACGCGTACATGAACGCCCACCAACGATTCCCCCGATTCGGCGTCGCGCACATAGCCGGACACGGCAACCGTGGATGGCTGGGCACCAGACGGGGCATACGGTACCAAGCAGATGAGAAGGAGCAGTAGCCCCCATCGAATAGATCGGTCCATCCTTTCAGTGCGGTTAAGCAGTGACGAGAAAGAAAGCGGTAGCCGTTCTATCGAATGTGTTTGCTTACTTGATTAAAGGGTGGTGGATTACGTCGGGTGTTGGCGAAACGTCGGGTGGGGTTATTTCCCCCCTTTCGCCCCACCCGCGCGCATGGCGAGAAGGTTCACGTCGTACGAGCGGACGCGGCGGTTTTTTTCGCGGTGGCGCTGGAGGGCGAGTTGGATGAGGCGGTGGGCGAGTTCGTCGAATGGGACGCCGCTCGGGGCCCAGAGGTAGAAGGAAAACGAGCCGGGGATGGTGTTGATTTCGTTGAAGTACACCTGCCCCGTGGCGCCGTCCATGAGGAAGTCGATCCGCGCCAGGCCGGCGCACTCGAACAGCTGAAACACCTTTACGGCGAGGGCCTGGATGGCCACCGTCTGCTCCGGGGAAACGGGCGCGGGAATGACGCGGTCCAGTGAGGCCATGCCCTCCGACGCCGGCGCACTCGCCGGCTGCTTGCCGCCCTTTGTGCCCGACGCGCCACGCATGTACTTCTCCTGATACGTGAGCAGCGCCTCGCCGGCGCTCGTCCGGGGCTCCTCGAGCACACTCGCCGTCGCCTCGTCCGGGCTCCCCATCACCGAGCAGTTGATCTCGCGCAGGTTGCGGACGGCGTACTCCACCACCACCTTGTCGTCGTACCGGAGGGCATCCTCGATGGCGGCGTCGAGCGTCGCGCGGTCGCGGGCGAGCCGGATGCCGATCGACGACCCGAGCCGGGCCGGCTTCACCACCACGGGGTAGCCGAGATCGCGTTCGATCCGGTCCAGCCATTCCTCTTCCCGGTTGGCCCAGGCACTCTCGCGGAGCGCGATGTAGTCCACCACCGGGATCCCCTGGTCGCGGCACAGCATCTTCGTAATCACCTTGTCCATCCCCAGGGCCGACCCGAACACGCCGCTCCCGGTGTACGGGACGTTGTACGTCTCGCAGATCCCCTGGACACCCCCATTCTCCCCCTCGCCGCCGTGCAGGGCCAGGAACAGCACATCCAGCGGACGCGGCGGCACCGGCTTCTGGAAGAACTTCGGGGATTGGAGGGATTGAACGGTCACGCCGCGCCCCCGGGCCGGCGTCAACGCCACCGGCGTCGCAAGGGCAATGAGGGCATCGAGATCCTTGTACCGGCTCAGATCCAGCAATGCCTCGCCGGTATACCACGTCCCGTCTTTTGCGATGTACAGCGGCACGGGCGTGTATTTCGAGCGATCCATCGCCGACGCCATCTGCAGCGCCGTGATGACCGAAACTTCGTGCTCGGGCGATACGCCGCCGAATACGAGGCCGATGTTCAGCAAGTCAGCCATTCTCCACCAACCGCCCTTTATTGTAGATCGCCCAGGCGCGACCGACCATCGGGGCGCCGATAAAGGGGGTGTTGACGCTTTTCGAGCGGATGTGCTCGGGGCCGAAGGTCCAGGGCGTGGTGGCGTCGAACACGGTGATGTTGGCCGGCTGGCCGGCTTTGATTTCCGGCACTGCGATCCCCAGGATCTGGCGGGGCGCGACGGTCAGCTTGTGGATGGTCTGCGCGAGCGTGAGCACGCCAGGCGCGACGATCTCCCGCCCCGTGAGGCCCCACGCCGTCTCGAGCCCGAGGATGCCGAACGGCGCCTCGATGTACTCGACCTCCTTCTCGAACGAGGCGTGCGGGGCATGGTCCGTGCAGATCGCGTCGATCGTGCCATCCCGCAATCCCTCCTTCATCGCCTCGACGGACGCCGCGTCGGCGAGGGGCGGGTGCATCTTGGTGTTCGTCGAGAACTCGGTGCGTTCCACCTCCTCGTCGGTGAGGGTGAAGTGGTGGGTGCAGACCTCGGAGGTGATGGGCACGCCCCGTTCCTTGGCGCGGCGAACGAGTTCGACGGCGCCTCGGGTGGAGATGTGCGCCACGTGGACGTGCCCGCCGGTGAACTCGGCCAGCAAAATATCCCGCGCGATCATCACCTCCTCGGCGAGGGACGGAATGCCCGGGATGCCGAGCCGCGTGGAGACATCCCCCTCGAACATGTGGCCGCCCGGGTTGAGCGTCTTTTCCTCCATGTGGTTGACGATGGGCTTGCCCAGCATCGAGCTGTATTCGAGCGCGCGGCGCATCAGGCCGGCGTTCTGAACCGGCGCACCGTCGTCGCTAAACGCCACCGCCCCGCCAGCGACGAGGTCCGCCATCTCGGTCAACTCCACGCCGGCGCGATCCTTCGACACACAGGCGATCGGGTAGACATCGACCGGCGTCGCCGCGCCGCGTTCGATGACGAACTCGACCACGTCGCGCGTGTGGATGGCCGGCTTCGTGTTGGGCATACACGCCACGGCCGTGAAGCCGCCAAACGCCGCCGCCGCGCAGCCGCTCGCGATCGTTTCCTTGTACTCGAAGCCGGGTTCGCGGAGGTGGACGTGCATGTCCATCCATCCGGGCGAGAGGATCCGACCGGCGCAATCGTACACGGGCACATCGCCGGCCGGCAGATCCCGTCCGACGGCCGCGATGCGGCCCCCACGGATCAGCACGTCGTTCCGCTCGAGCCGGCCGGAAACGGGATCGAGGACGGAGCCTCCTTTGAGGAGTAAGTCAGGGGTCATTGAATGCAAAGTGGATACAGTGGACAGATTTGTAAAGATCGACTTAAACGTTAGAATTTGATGGTCCCCTCCTCTCTGAGGAGGGGGAGATCCCGGCGGCGATGTATCGCAGCCGGGATGGGGTGGTGGGGTCGCGGCGGGGGGTTTTTACCTCCCCATCCCGATCGAGATCGGGATTTCCCCTCCTCGATGAGGAGGGGACCATCTGAGCTCAAAGCATTTTCTTGTAACTCGGCGACGGCTCCAACTTGAACGAAATGCCTCGATGGTTGAGCATGGGTAACGAATGTCGTGAGTAAGCGCCCCATCGCGTCCACAGTATTAAAGTGAAAAATGAAAAGTGATGTGCGCTCTTCACTCCCTAGCCGTCGCTTTTCTCCACGTCCACCACCGTTTTCTGCAGGCTTTCGCGGACGAACTCGGTCATCATCGTGTGGAGATGGAGCCGGGTTTTTCCACCGAAGATCCCGTGGTTGCGGCCCGGGTACATCATGAAGTCGAACGACTTGTTCGCGGCCTGGAGGGCGTCGACCATCTGGACGGTGTTCTGGAAGTGGACGTTGTCGTCGAAGTCGCCATGGGCCAGCATGAGCCGCTGGTGCGGGGCCAGCCGGCCGGCGTAGCTGAGCGGGGCGGAAATCGTGTAGCCGTCGGGGTTGTTGGCGGGGGTGGACATGTACCGCTCCGTATAGATCGTATCGTACAGACGCCAGTCCGTCACCGGCGCCACGGCCATGCCAAAGCTAAACACCTGGGGTCCGGGGCCGGTGAGCATGGACATCAGCGTCATGTAGCCCCCGTAACTCCATCCCCAAACCCCGATCCGATCCTCGTCGACATACGGCAGTTCACCGAGCGCGCGGGCGGCGGCGATCTGGTCGGCCGCCTCGAGGATGCCGAGCTGGCGGTACGGCTGGCTCTTGAAGGCCTTGCCCCGCCCCCCCGTGCCGCGGTTATCGACGCTCGCCACGATCACGTTCAGCTCGTCCGCCAGGTAGGCATGCCAGAGATAGCGGGATCCGCCCCAGCTATCGACCACGGTCTGCGAACCGGGGCCGCCATACACGTACATCAGCACGGGGTATTCGGCCTGGGGGTCAAAATGGGTAGGCTTGATCAGATAGGCGTTTAGGGGCGTGCCATCGGCGCCAGCGATCGTGGTGAACTCCGGCTCGGGCAGGGCATACCGGGCGAGACGATCGATGAGCGTCTGGTTGCTTTCAAGGACCCGAACCGGCTCGCCGTCGATGCGATGGAGGGTGACGACGGGAGGGGATGTCGCGCTCGAGTAGGTATCAATATAATACCGGGCGTCGCTCGACAGGCTGACGGCGTGGGTGCCGGCCCGCTGGGTGATCTTGCGCGGCAGCGACGCCGGCGCGTTGGGGGTGAAGGCCTGGCTGTAGTCCGTCGCGTACAGATGCCGTTCGAGCGGGCTCGTGAGGGCGCCAGTAAAGTAGACCAGGCCGGCTTTCTCGTCGATACCCTCGACCTTGCTCACCTCCCAGTTGCCCTGGGTGACGGCACCGATCCGGATACCGCCGTTTCGGTGGATGTAAAGATGGCGATACCCCTCGCTTTCGCCCATCCAGAGGAAGTGCTCGTTATCTTCCAGGAACCAGATCTTACCCGAGGTGATGTCGATCCACGAGGTCTCCGTCTCCGTATAGGCCGTGCGTACGAGGCCGTCGGCGGGGTCGGCGTAGAGCAGGTCGACCCGGCTTTGATCGCGGTTCAGACGCAGCATCCACACGAGGTTCGTCCCCCCTATCGGCGGCGTCCACCCCATCCGGGGCAGGTATTCGTGGTCCTCGCCCGGGGTGAACCAGGTCTCGGTCTCGAAAAACGTCGTTTCAGCGGTCCGAATATCGACTACGCCCACGCGGACCTCGCTGTTGGCCTCGCCGGCCTTCGGGTACCGAAACGGCACCGCGTTCGGGTACTGCTCGCGCAGGTCGGCGAGGAAAAAGTCGCGCGTGTTGGACTCGTCGAACTGGAAAAAGGCGATGTGCCGGCCGTCCGGGCTCCACGACCAGCCGTCGCGCAGGCCGAACTCCTCCTCGTAGACCCAGTCCGACGTCCCGTTGATGATGGCACCCTCGCTGCCGGTGTCGGTCAGCGCCCGTTCTTCCATCGTGCGCAGGTCCACGACAAACAGGTTGCGGTCGCGCACAAACGCCGCGTGGCGGCCGTCCGGGCTAAGTTTGGCGAACATCTGAAAGCCGAGTTCGCGCCGGCTGAGGGGTTTCATGGAGCGGGCGTCGACATCATACAGATAATAAAATCCCTTCGTATTGGCGCGCCAGACGGGCTCGGAATCGGTGTAGATCAGCGCCGTTTTGCCATCGCCGCTGAAGGCGTATCCTTCGATGGCAATGCGCCGGCCGACGTCGTCGGCCATCAGCGTATACCCGTCGATCCGGCGCTCGGACGCTTTCGTCTCGAGATCGAACCGCATCAGATGGGTGAGACGCGGGGAGGACTCCTCCTCGATATAGGTGACGACGGGGCCCGTGGGCGCCCATTCTCCCCCCTCGAACGACGCGCCGGTGAAGAGATTCGAGGCGTGGATGTCTTCGAGGGTGAGCCGGGGACGCGGCTCCGCCGGCGAAGGCGCGGCGGGTTGCGCCCGGACAGCCGTGGACAGCAGCGCCGCGCACAGGGCTAAAGCTAGAAAACGGGGCGCTAACGACGATTCGGGTGCGGAGAAGGAGTTCATACGGACCGAATGAAATAGGCGAACGCGTGTCGAATGCCATAAACAGCAGAGGAACCGGATGGATCCTCACGGATACACGCCCGGCCCCGTTCCCAGCGTGCCTCCATCATGACCACCCTCACCCCGTCGCATATAGCCCTTGCGAGCCCGACCCGTGCCGAGTTGCTGTTAGACCGACTCCGGTCGAACGTTCGCATCCTCAAGCGGCTAGCGGCGCCGGCCGGCCTGCTGGCCGTCGTCAAGGCCAACGCCTACGGCCATGGCGCGACACGCATCACCCAGGTGCTTGAAACGGAGGGCGTGCGCGATTTCGCGGTGGCCCGGCTCGACGAGGCCCTCCGGCTGCGAAGCGAGGGTTGCGAGGCCAATATTCTGGTGATCGGCGCCCCGCTCGTGGAACACATCCCGCTGTACCGGCGCCACCGGATCGGGCTGACCGTTTCGTCTACCCTCGTGGCCGAGGCCGTGCGGCAGCCGGCGCCCGGCGAGGAACGGCTGGAGGTGCACGTCAAGATCGATACCGGCATGCGGCGCATCGGCATCGCCC
>JBGSPJ010000558.1:0-9838 GCA_041738655.1 Rhodothermales bacterium
GCTTGCTGGCTGGCCTTGTGCAGGTCCTCGCCGGCGGCCTCCCAGGCATCGTTCAGCTGAGCGGTGGCGGACTCGATCTCGGCCACGTCGGTGCCGGCCGCGGAGGCCTGTTTCAGACGTTCCAGCGCGGCATCGATCTTCGCCCGTTTGTCGGACGTGATCTTGTCGCCGTAGTCCTTGAGGTTTTTCTCCGTCGTATAGACCAGCGCATTCGCGGCATTGGTCTTTTCGACCGCGTCGCGACGCTTTTTGTCCTCGCTGGCGTGGGAGCGGGCGTCGGTGCGCATCTTCTCGATGTCGTCCTTGGAAAGGCCGCTCGAGGCTTCGATACGGATGGTCTGCTCCTTGCCGGTCGACTGGTCCTTGGCGCCGACACTCAGGATCCCATCGGCGTCGATGTCGAAGCTGACCTGGATCTGCGGGATGCCGCGGGGCGCCGGCGGGATGCCGTCGAGATGGAAGCGGCCGATGGTGCGGTTGCCTTCGGCGATCTCGCGATCGCCCTGGAGGACGTGGATCTCCACGCTCGGCTGGCTGTCTGAAGCGGTCGAAAACACTTCGCTCTTGCGGGTCGGGATCGTCGTGTTCGCCGGGATGAGCACCGTCATCACACCACCCAGGGTTTCGATGCCCAGGTTGAGCGGGGTGACGTCGAGCAGGAGCACGTCGCTCACGTCGCCCGAGAGGACGCCGCCCTGGACGGCCGCGCCGAGGGCGACGACTTCATCCGGGTTCACCGAGCGGTTGGGCTTCTTGCCGAAGAATTTCTCGACCGTCTGCTGGACGAGCGGGATACGCGTCGAGCCTCCGACGAGGATGACCTCATGGATCTCGCTCTTGCTGAGGCCGGCATCGCGGAGGGCCTTCTCCATCGGCGGGATCGTGCGGTCGACAAGGTCGTCCACGAGCTGCTCAAACTTGGCGCGGGGAAGCTCCATGTTCAGGTGCTTCGGGCCGTCCTGCGTGGCCGTGATGAAGGGCAGGTTGATCGTCGTCTGCGCGCCGCTAGAGAGCTCGATCTTGGCCTTTTCCGAGGCCTCCTTGAGACGCTGGAGGGCCATCGGGTCCTTACGGAGATCGACGCCTTCCGTCTTTTTGAATTCGTCGGCGATGTAGTCGATCAGGCGCTGGTCGAAGTCGTCCCCGCCGAGGTGGGTGTCGCCGTTGGTGGATTTTACCTCGAACACGCCGTCGCCCAGTTCCAGGATCGAAATGTCATACGTGCCGCCGCCAAGGTCGTACACGGCGATGATCCGCTCGGTGTCCTTCTTGTCTAGGCCGTAGGCCAGTGCGGCCGCGGTGGGCTCGTTGATGATGCGGCGCACATTCAGGCCGGCGATTTCACCGGCTTCTTTTGTCGCCTTGCGCTGCGCGTCGTTGAAGTAGGCCGGCACCGTGATCACGGCTTCGGTCACGCTTTCGCCGAGGTAATCTTCCGCCGTTTGCTTCAGCTTCTGGAGCACCATCGCCGAGATTTCCTGCGGGGTGTAGACGCGACCGTTCACGTCGACGCGCGCTGTCCCGCCGTCGCCCTTTACCACCTGGTAAGGGACGGTCTTCATCTCTTCGCTCACTTCGCCGAACATACGGCCCATGAAGCGTTTGATCGAGAAGAGGGTGTTTTTGGGGTTGGTGATGGCCTGCCGCTTGGCCGGCGCGCCCACGAGCCGCTCCCCATCCGTTTTGAATGCCACGACCGACGGTGTCGTACGCGCGCCCTCGGCATTCGTGATGACGACCGGTTCACCCCCTTCCATAACGGCCACTACCGAGTTCGTCGTGCCGAGATCGATTCCAATTGTCTTACCCATTGTATCCGTTGATTTCTATCGATGAACGATACGCGACTGATTACGGCGTCTGCGTCCGCGCATTCCTTCGCTGCGCAATCGGCCCGCGCCACTCTTCGGGTCGAACGTCCCACAGGAGTAGCCTTTCGCCAGGCGCAATTCATCAAGAAAGATGCCATTGTAAAAAATCCGCCACTCTGTCAGGCCAGCGCTTCGAGGAGCCGGAAAAAAGGGCTTGTGGGGTCGGGCGAATCGTCGGCGTCTGACAGAGTGTACGCGCCGTCGGCGTTTTTTAGATGAAAGTCCGCAATGAAATGCACCGGGTGAATCCGTATATTCCCGCCCATGAGTAGTAGCCCGTTGTACATGAAGAATGTCCCGAACGCCATCACGATCGCCCGGATCGTACTCACCCCAGTGGTGCTTTTTCTGCTATTTTCCGAGTCGTTCGCCGGCCGGTTGGGCGCATTCGTGGTCTTTGTGATCGCGGCCATATCGGATTATTACGATGGTAAATTGGCTCGATCCTATGCCGTCCCCTCCCGGTTGGGGCAGTTCCTGGATCCATTCGCGGACAAGATCCTGGTGCTTGGTACCTTTGCCGCGCTGGTGTTCCTGATTCCCCACGTGGTGCCCTGGTGGGCCGTAGCGTTGATCGCCGTACGAGATCTGATGGTGACGCTGCTCAGGGCCTGGAACGAATCCCGCGGGCGTAGCCTGAAAACCCTGCCGCTGGCCAAGGCGAAAACGACCGTCCAGCTCACGTTTTTGATCGCCACGTTGCTGTTGATGACCATGACCAAGGTGGCCGGCGCGGTGGGGAACTACGCCAACTGGATCCTGTCTGGCCCCGTTCCCTATCTCTGTCTGCTGTTTGTGGTCGGCTTTACGGTATGGACAGGCGCGTTATACGCCCTGAATCGAGAAGAAGGAACAAAGTGACCCCCGAATTCAGTCCCTCGTTTAATCCGCGCGAACGGCGCATCGCCGGCGCGCTCCTCTCCATTGGCGCCGTGGCGCTATCGCCGGACGCCGCCTTCACCTGGGCCTCAGGACTGAGGTCGCCCATCTACTGCGACAACCGCCTCACCATGGCCTATCCGGACGTTCGCCGTCAGATTGTCCGTGGGTTTGGGGAGTTGGTCGATCAGCTTGGACTCCGCCCGGACGTGTTGGCCGGCACCGCGACGGCGGGCATTCCTCATGCGGCCTGGCTCGCGGAGGCGCTAGATCTCCCCATGGTGTATGTGCGATCCAAGCCGAAGGAGCACGGCCGTCAGAACCAGATTGAAGGGAAACTTGAGCGGGGGCAGAAGGTCGTGGTCATCGAAGATCTGATCTCGACCGGTGGCTCGTCCATGTCGGTCGTTCGCGCCCTTCGGGAGGCGGGCGCCGAGGTCGAGGCGGTACTGGGCATCTTCTCCTACGGGTTTCCCGAGGCGCACCGTCTCTTCGAAGAGGCCGGCGTGCCGGCCTATACACTCACGACGTTTGCCGCCCTGATGGACGTGGCGGCTGCCGAAGGCCGCATCCCGGAAGCCGCCCGGGGAGCCCTCGAGGCATGGCGAAAGGACCCGAAGGCCTGGAGCGATGCGGTCGTGGCGCGTGAGCATATCCCCGGGTAATGTTCAACGAGAACACGTTTAACGCGTAACGCCATGACCGCGCACATCATTACCGTCGGGGACGAGCTTCTCATCGGGCAGGTCGTCAATACCAACGTCGCCTGGCTGGGGGAGCAACTGACGCTGGCGGGGGTGGATGTCACCGAAGCACTGACGATTTCGGATGACCAGCCCGTGATCGAGGCGGCGATCGCGCGCTCGTGGGCCGCGGCGGACCTGGTGGTGGTCACGGGAGGGCTCGGACCCACGCACGACGACGTGACGCGCGAAGCCGTCGCCGGCTTTCTCGGCGTCCCGCTCGTGTTCCATCCCGACGTCCTGGAGCACGTCCGCCGCATGTTCGATCGGTTCAAGCGGACGATGCCCGAGAGCAACCGCAGTCAGGCCATGGCGCCGCAGGGCTGCGAGGTGCTGCACAATCCCGTGGGCACGGCGCCGGGGTTATGGTTTGCCGGCGTCCACCGCGGGCGGGCGTGTATCCTGCTCGTCGTCCCGGGCGTGCCGCGAGAAATGAAACGGATTGTGACCGACCATTTGTTGCCCCGGCTGGCGACATCGGGCAACCTGCGGACGATCAAGCACCTCACCATCCATACCCTGGGCATCGGTGAATCGCATCTGCAGGAGCAGATCAGCGATATCGTTGCTGCCCTCGATCCCGGTCAACGTCTCGCGTATCTGCCCGACATGGGCAGCGTCCGGCTTCGCATTTCCGCATTTGCCGAAAGCCCCGAGGCCGCCAATCGGCAGGTGGAGACCTTCGCCGCCCGTGTTCGCGAGCGGCTTGGAGCCTATGTCGTGGGCGTCGATCAGGACGTGCTCGAGCAGGCGGTCGGGAAGTTGTTGATGGCGCGGGGCCTGACGGTCGCGACGGCCGAGAGCTGTACGGGCGGCCTCATCGGGGACCGCATCACCAACATCAGCGGGGCTTCAGAGTATTTCAAGGGCGGGGTGATCGCCTACTGCAACAGCGTAAAAAGCACCGTGTTGGGCGTGTCGGACGAGGTGTTGCGCCACGAAGGCGCGGTAAGTGAAACGGTGGCCATGCAGATGGCCGTAGGGGTGCGTCGGCTGCTGGATACCGACATCGGGCTTTCGTCCACCGGCATCATGGGGCCCGGAGGCGGTACCCCGGAAAAACCGGTCGGCACGGTTTGGATTGGCTATGCCGATGCCTCGGGCACCGAGGCCCATCTCATCGAGACACGGAGGGAGCGTCTGCTCAATAAACAGTACGCCAGCATGGCCGTGCTGGACCTGCTCAGAAAAAAACTGCTCGCCTGAGGGTACGCGCGGGCGACGGAAAACGTCTAGTAGGGTAAAGCGACGCCACACATGGATCGCTTGTGTGTTGGGCGGGGCACGTTTATTAAAAAACGCCGCCGGCTTGCTAGTATGTGCAAAATATGTTAGTATGCCTTCGGCTACTGAAAACGACGCAAAAATCGGGGTGGGAGGCTATGACACAAGGTTGTCACTCGGGCGTCGTAAACTGGCTGGCGACCTGTTAAAACACGCCGTTTCACCCCAAATCATACATTCACATGGCAGCATCCGAAACTCCGAAGCAGAAAGCGCTGGACCTGGCCGTCAAGCAGATCGAGAAACAGTTTGGCAAAGGGGCGATTATGCGCCTGGGCGATGCACCGATTGCCATAATGGAGACGATATCCACGGGCTCGTTGGCGTTGGACGCCGCGCTTGGCGTCTGGGGCGTGCCCCGGGGCCGCATCATCGAGATCTTCGGGCCTGAATCGTCCGGTAAGACGACGCTGGCGACGCACATCATCGCCGAAGCCCAGAAGGCCGGCGGGGCCTGTGCGTTTATCGACGCCGAGCACGCGTTTGATGCCACATACGCCAAGAAATTGGGCGTTGATGTGGACAATCTGCTGGTGTCGCAGCCCGACGCCGGCGAGCAGGCGCTCAACATCTGCGACATGCTGGTCCGAAGCGGCGCGCTGGATGTGGTCGTGATCGACTCCGTCGCGGCGCTTGTCCCGCAGGCCGAGCTCGAGGGCGACATGGGCGACAGCAGCATGGGTCTCCAGGCGCGCCTTATGAGCCAGGCGATGCGTAAACTCACCGGCACGATCAATCGGACGAATACGGTGCTCATCTTCATCAACCAGATCCGCGAGAAGATCGGGGTGATGTTTGGCAGCCCGGAGACCACGACCGGCGGCCGGGCGCTCAAGTTCTACGCTTCGGTGCGCATGGACATCCGCCGCATCGGAGCCATCAAGGAGGGCACGGAGGTCGTGGGTAACCGGACCCGCGTCAAGGTGGTCAAGAACAAGGTTGCGCCCCCGTTTCGGGAGGCCGAGTTCGACATCATCTACGGAGAGGGCATCTCGTCGATCGGCGAACTGATCGACCTGGCCGTCACCTACGAAATCATCCAGAAGAGCGGTGCCTGGTATGCCTACGGCGATCAGAAGATCGGCCAGGGGCGCGAGGCGACGAAGACCTGGCTCCGTGAGTCTGTCGCCATGCAGGACGAGATCAAGAAACGAGTCAAGGAAACCATGGGCATGGATCCCGAGGGCGCCAAGAAGGCGAAGGGCGCACTGGTGACGAACGGAGCGGATGATTCGTACGAGGACTGATGGCGCCGCGACTGTTCCCCGCGCGTAGCGTCGTCCTCGTCGACGGATGCCGCACGCCCTTTCTGCGAGCCGGCACGGGGTATATGGACCTGATGTCCTATCGCCTCGGCCAGTTTGCGATCAAGGGCGTGCTGGATCGGACCGGTTTTCCGCCGGCCCGGGTCGACCAGGTGATCCTGGGGGCCGTCATCGCCAATATCAAGACGCCGAACGTGGCCCGGGAAGCTGCCATTACGGCCGGCATCCCGGCCTCCGCACCCTGCCACTCGGTATCCCAGGCCTGCATCTCGGCCAACCGGGCCATCGCAGACGCCTGTCTGGAAATCGCCGCCGGCCGGTCGAACGCGGTCATCGCCGGCGGGGTCGACCTCGTCTCTGACGCCCCCATCCAGTTTCGGAGGGCGATGCGCGCCAAGCTGTTTCGCGCGCAAAAGCTGAAGGGACCCGGTGATGTCCTCCGTTTTGTTGCCTCGCTGCGGCCGGCAGACTTCTTCCCCGAGCGTCCGGAAGTGGCCGAGTTTAGCACGGGGCGTGTGATGGGGGAGGACTGCGACATCATGGCGGCCCGCTTCGGCATCACCCGCGCGGCGCAGGACGCCTACGCCGTACGCTCCCACCACCTCGCTGCGCAGGCGCACGCCGAAGGACACCTTCCTCGAGAGATCGTGCCGGTAGCGGTTCCGCCGGATTTTGCCTCGATCCTGGCAGACAATGGCATCCGCCCGGAGACAAGCCTCGATCAGGCCTCTCGTCTCAAGCCGGCGTTTGACCGCCGATACGGCACCCTCACGGCCGCCAACTCATCCTTCCTCACGGACGGCGGGGCGGCCGTCCTACTCATGGACGAAGGGGCGGCGCTCGACGCCGGCCTGACGCCCATCGCCGAGGTGGTCGATTTTGTGTTTACCGGCCAGGACCTGAAGGACGAATTGCTGCTCGGGCCTACCTATGCGGTCTCAAAACTACTGAACCGCACGGGGCTGCAACTGGCGGACCTGGATGTCATCGAATTCCATGAGGCCTTCGCTGGCCAGGTCCTCGCCAATATCGAAGCGCTGGCGTCGGACGACTTCGCCCGGCGTTTTCTCGCCCGGGATCGGGCCGCGGGCCGGATCGACATGGAGCGATTCAACCGATGGGGAGGATCGCTGGCGATCGGCCATCCCTTCGGCGCCACCGGGGCTCGTTTGATGACGACGACCGCCAATCGGCTTCGCCACGAAGGAGGCACCTACGGGCTGCTCGCGGCTTGCGCCGCCGGCGCCCACGGGCACGCCATGCTGCTCAAACGCTACGCCTCCTGATGCCATGCAGATCGAGAACTTCATCACGGTCGAAACAAACGAGGGCGTCGCTACGCTCTGGATCGACCACCGGCTCGAACCCCAAAATGTCGTCTCGCCGGCGGTGATCGAGGTGCTCGGCGCCGTCTTCGATGCCGTCGAGAACGATCCGGAAGTTCAAGCGCTCGTCTTGATAAGCCGGAAGGACAACTTCATCGCCGGCGCGGATATCAAATCGTTCGATATCTCCGCTCCTGGGGAGTTCACGCCGATCCAGGCCCACGGTCACGCCGCGCTGACGCGTCTGGAACGCAGCTCCAAACCCTGTGTCGCCGCCATTCACGGCGCCTGTATGGGGCTCGGGACCGAGCTGGCCCTGGCATGCCACGGACGCATCGCATCGACCGACCCGTCGACACGCCTCGCCCTGCCCGAGGTACGCCTCGGTCTACTGCCAGGCGGTGGGGGCACCCAACGATTGCCCCGATTGATCGGCATCCAGTCCGCGCTGGACATGATGCTCACCGGCAAAACGGTGTATCCGTACCAGGCGCGAAAGATGGGACTGGTCGACGACCTGGTCGATTCTCATAAACTCCATCACGCCGCGGTGACAATGGCGCGCCGGCTCGCCGCCGGCGAACGGGCGCCACGACGCCGTCGCCCGTTGGTGCAATGGCTGCTGGAAGGCAATCCCGTGGGCCGCGCCCTGCTGTTTCGTGAGGCGAAAAAACGGGCGATTCACGAATCCCAGGGCAACTACCCGGCCGTCCCGGCGATCCTCGATTGCGTCGAAACCGGCATAAGAAACGGCGTGGAGGCCGGTTTTGCGCGGGAACGAGCACTGTTCGAGCCGCTGCTTCTCACGCCCGAGAGTCGCGCGATGCGGTCCCTGTTTTTTGCGATGACGAACAACAAGAAGAATCCACATCCGGAGCTGGTGCGTGCCGTACACGCGCTGGCTGTGGTCGGGGCTGGATTTATGGGGGCCGGCATTGCGGAGGTGAGCGTCACGAAAGGATTTGATGTCGTGCTCAAAGACCTCGCCGACGCCCCCCTGGCCGGCGCGAGGCGCGCGCTCTGGGCCGAGCTTGAAAAAAGCGTGCGCTATCGGGCCCTCACCCGCACCGAGGCAGAAGCGACGATGGGCCGGCTTCGGACGCAGGTCGACTACGCCGGCTTCACGAGGGTCGAACTGGCTATCGAGGCCGTGGTCGAGCGGATGGACCTTAAACGCCGCGTGATCGGCGAGATCGAACGCGCGTCTGCCGGCGAGGTCATCATGGCATCCAATACGTCGTCTCTTTCGGTAACCGAAATGGCGGAATCGGCGAGCCGGCCGGAGTGCGTCATCGGCATGCACTACTTTTCGCCGGTGGCCAAAATGCCGCTGTTGGAGATCGTTCGAACCGAGCGCACGGCCGACTGGGTGCTGGCTACCTGTTACGCCGTCGGCGTCCGGCAGGGGAAAACCTGCATCGTCGTCCGAGATCGACCCGGATTTTATGTGAACCGCATCCTCGCGCCGTACATGAACGAGGCGCTCCTGCTCCTCGATGAAGGGGCGTCCATCGAGGCGATCGACGGCGCGTTACACAAGAAGGGCTTTCCGGTGGGACCGCTCCGGCTGTTTGACGAGGTAGGGTTGGACGTTGCGGCCCATGTCGTACACAGCAGCGAGGCATTATTTCGCGATCGCGCCGGCTTCACCGTGAGCCACGCGGTTGTTCGCATGTTCGAGGCCGGCCGGCTCGGGAAAAAGAACCGGAACGGCTTTTATCGTTATAACGCCCGAAACGGTCGACGCGCCGGCGCGGACTCCTCGGCATATGCGTTTTTTAAGGCGAAAGGGGATCGGCCCTTGCCGGTGGATGTGCTGCAGGACCGACCGTTTCTCCTAATGCTCAACGAAGCCGTTCGGTGTCTGGATGAAGCGGTCATTGATCGGCCGGTGGACGGCGATCTCGGCGCGGTCTTCGGGATCGGGTTTCCGCCGTTTACGGGTGGGCCGTTTCGGTATATCGATCAGGTCGGCGCGGCAGCCGTAGTGCAGCGGATGGAGTCGCTTGCCACGATCCACGGCTCTCGATTTGCGCCGGCCGAACGATTAAAAGCCATGGCCGAGACCGGAGACCGATTCTATCAAGAATAGGGATCAGATTTCCAGGAGTACCTTCAACACGGAGCCTCGTTGCAGCGCTGTTTTAAAAGCCTGCTCCACCTCCGACAATGGATAGCGGTGGGTTACCAGCCGATCGATCGCGAGCCGGCCCAGTCCCAGGAGGCGAATCGCCTCGCGGAAGTCGTCACCCGTGTACATAAGCGAGCCTTTGATGTCCAGCTCCCAGTCCTGCACAAACCCGAACGGCACGGACGCATCGGCTCCGAAGACCCCGAGCACCACCAGCGTCGCCCCTTTACGGCAGGCCAGCAGCGCGCTTCGCAACGCCGACTCCGCGCCCACGCACTCGAACACCGTGTCGTACCGCTGCCGTTCCGCCGTGGCCATTGCCGTCAGGCCCATGGCGGCC
>JBGSPJ010000577.1:0-6054 GCA_041738655.1 Rhodothermales bacterium
GCTCTCGACCTCGTCGCGCCCGCGCCAGTACATCCGCTCGGGGGAATCCTGGGCACGCAACCAGTCCAGCACATCCACCGCCGGCACAGCCACGCGCACCTGGCGGAGAACGGGCTGCCGGCTCCGATCGGATCGATAGGCGCGGCACTCCGCCTCGATGGCCTCCACCAGGCGTGGAGACCAGCGGTCGGCGTCGGTCAGCACGCCGGCGAGTGCCCTGTCGTCTTGTCTGATCGTGGTGTTCATGGTACTACACGGGCCCTGAGCCCCATTGGCATCGGGTATTGGTGTCGCCCCCCTACTCATGGTTCGCGATACCGGCCTCTTCCAGGTGATCGATGCTGTCCAGGAATCGGGCCTCGAACCGTCCCTCGACAAAAACAAGGTGATTCACTGCCGTATTCCGGTGATCCAATTTCTCCATGTGCGCCAGGCCGTATTCCGGCAGAAGCGACGCCAGGATGATGCGCAAAAAACGGCCGTGGGTGACAACGAACACGCGTTGGCCGGCATGGGCCGTGACGATCTGGTGGATGGCCGAGAGGCCCCGTCGCTGTACCTCGTACACCGACTCGCCCTGCTCGACCGCATAGTCGTAATCTCCATTTCCCCATCGGCGACGCATTTCCCTGAACGCTTCCGAACGCTCCGGAGAGCGGGGCTTACCTTCGTAAACCCCCCACGACATCTCCTCAAGGTCGGCCAGCTGGTAGATTTCGGTACGCCCGGTGGCGGCCGCCACGATGCGGGCCGTCTCGGCGGCACGCAGGAGGGTGCTCGAAAAAATGGCGTCAAGCCCGAGCCCCGCGGCTCGGCGCGCGAGGGCAGCGGCCTGTTGCCGGCCCAGCTCGTTCAGCGGGATATCCACGCCCCGCCCCTGCACGATGCGCTGGCGGTTAAAGTCAGTCTCCCCGTGACGCACGAGGAACAGGTGGGTCTCGCCCGGCAGGCGCGGAAATTCTGGAGTCATCGGCGTCCGAGCAGGTCTACGATGCGTTTCTCGATGCGGTCCAGCTCCGGTAGCGATACCCGGTGCCGAAGCGCGGCACGTAGTATGGTGGTACGGAGCACCTGATCCGCCATCGGGAGAGGGTAGAGGGATCGGGCGATCGCCTGCACGATGGGCTCCGCCCCCTTTTCCAGCAATCGCCATCGCAGCGCCACAAAAAATACGAGCCCGAGCACCAGCTTGACGTAGGCGCCGGCTATCCCCAGTGTGCTCAGGCCGGCCACATAGGCCAGTACCTGTACCGGGATCGCCTGAAGCACCCGTAGCACCGGATCCAACCAGAACGATAATAGGATCGGCCGAAAAACCTGTACCAACAGAAATACGACCAGCGTGAGCACCGCGGCCTGCCAGACAGGCAACGTCAGCACGGAAAGCAGCGCCGCCCAGATCCCGATCGTCTGGCCGGCCAGCATCCAGCGGCCGGCGCGCGCCATCAACTCGGACAGGCTCACGTGCGCCAACACCGGCCCGGCGTACGTCTCTAGCTCAGCCTCGGTCGCCCGAAACCACAACCCGTCCGCCGTGAAGATCCCTTCCGGCGTATCGACATAAGTCGCCTGTGCGTCGAATCGTGTCTGTTTCATGATGACCGGTGCGCCTTCCACTCTCCCGGATGCGTCGTGCAGTCCGGTAACGAGAGACGTCTGTCAATAGTTTCAATAATTATTGAAACCATCGGCGGTAGGGGTACCAATCGGGCGTCGAGCCGACGGCGCTCACGGACCCGGCGCCCGTTCATCCTCGACCAACGCCGGCGCGATGCGGACCCGCACCCGGGGGGTCGTGATGCCGACAGCCTGGAGGACGGGGGTGAGGAGCGCCTGGAGGGCGGCCTCGGTGTTGAGGAGGGGCTGCGCCGACCGCCCGAGGTGGGCATTGGCCTCCGCGCGCAGGGCATTCTGGGCGGCGATGATGGCCTGGCGCTCGACGGTTCTTCCGCTCCGGGCGCTCATGCGGGCCCACCCCACTTCCGTCTGCACCATCATATCATCCAGATGGGGCTCCACGGACTCGACCGTCACGCCGGCGATCGTGATCACGACGACGCTGTCCGCCGTCCACTCCACTGCCTCCACCGACAGGCCCCGGAGGTCGACACCGTACGTGGCGACACCCGGCAGACGCACCATGGACCGCGTCGTGCCAAGGGATATGGACTTATCGAAGTATTCGGGCAGCAGGTACCTGGTATTGGCCTGCGTGATGTCCGCTGTAATGTCCAGCCGGCCCGTCACCAGAAACGCCGCCGGCGACTCCCGCTGCAGGGTTGTGACCACGGCAACCTGCACGTCCGACTCCGTGAAGCGCGGCAGCAGCGACACCTCGTCGCGCATGAACCAGACAGCCGCCGCCGCCCCGATCACCAGCAACGCGGCGGCCGTCACCAGGCGAAAGGTCAGACGAGTCAGAAAGGGCATGGCGGTCGGTCCGAAACATCAAACGTTCAACGGTAAAACGCGAAACGTCAGCTAGTTATCCTCCAACAGGTCGTAATACCGGACCCGGGCCGGCGTCACCTCGACCTCATCCATCACGACCCCCATGGGCAGGTCGATCCGCGGCACGATGTAGCCGGAGGTGTCGCTGCGTATGGCATCGTACGTTACCGAGGCCAGAAAATCCAGCGCCTTCTGGGCGCGTTCAAACTGGGAGAGTGGGACCCGAAACCGGACGACGACGGTCGGCGGATCGAGCTGGATGGCTTGCGCCCCGGAAGGCACGCCGTCGATCATCACCTCGATCGATCGCGACCCTTCAGTGAACTCGGCCGCCCGGGCGCGCAGGGTGACGGACCGGATGCCGAGCGCGACCACGCCCCCGAGGGTGTCGGCGAGCGGCAGGCGGACCACGATCGAGTCCTTGAGGCCGCGTACCTCATACGCTTCCGTGCTCCACCGATCGAAACGATCGATGAGGCTCACCGGTCCGGAGATGACGACGGAGTCCGGGAAAATCGTGAGGTGCTCGATCAGCCCGTGCGTGGGCGGCACATCGATCGACACGCGGGCGTCGATGGGTACCTTGCGGGTCGCTCGCGCCTCCTTGTCGAGCGGCACAAAACGCGGCGACACCGTATGGAGTTGAACATTTGGCGGAAGGCTGGACCGGACGGACTCCTCAAAATCGACAACAGCGGCGTCGGCGCTCACGCGGATCATCGGGCGGTTGTAATACAGCTGGAGCAGGTGCATCCCCTCGGCCTCGACCTCCGCCCGCACGGTCGCCGGCGGCAGTGTGCGTAGGGCTTCATCCGCCGGCAGGTTTTCAAGCGCGGTTTCGAGGTCTATCGCGCGGGTGTACGTCTCGGCGATCGAACTGAAGAACCAGAGAAGTGTCGAAAAAAAGATACACAGGGAGATGGTGAGCCCCCGACGCGCCGGCGCCTCCTGCCAGTCCCCATCAGGCCGATCGACGCTGAAGATCCGCTGCCACGCCGCGCCCGGAAGCAGGGATTGCATCCATCGCCGGGATCGGGTGATCAGCTGCTGGTAGGCGTTCTTCATTGCGTTATCCCTGAACCATTTCCATGAAGCCACGTGCCCGGAGGCGTCGCGCCAGATTACCTATGCCCGCCGGCGCGCTACGTTCCATTGCCCCGGCCCATCCGCCGGCGCAGGATGCGCCACCCTCCCCGAAGCTCTTCGCGGGTGTACAGACCCAGAAGCGCTACGGCTGGGAGATACGCCAAGATCAACCCGATCCGCGCCGTCAGCCGATACGGGGTCTCCCACGTCTCCACGCGATCCCCGGCGGCATACAGCGCCAGAATCAGCGCCACGACAGTCGCAAACGTCCCCCACGGGTAGGCCATCGACATGTCCCGCTCCGCGCGGACGTACGCCAGGCCGGCGAGGGCTCCGTAGGCGCCTACCGTGGCCAGCGCGGCCCCCATGGCGCCGGCAAGGGGGATGAGCCAGAAATTGAGCCCCACGTTCAGCAGGGCCGCCCCGATCACCAGCGCCCCGATGACGGGCGTCCGCCACGACGCATACAGCACGTTCGTGATAATGACGTAATTCCCGTAGACAAAAAAGCCGAACGATAACGGCAGCACCAGCGACGAGGCATCCAGGTAGTGCGGATCCGCCCCGATACGCGTCAGCCACAACGTGGCGTCGTACGCCAGCAACGACAGGCCAAGCACCGCCCAGCCGGCCCAGATCGTATAGTGCCGGAACGTCCGCCGGTGCAGGGCGCGATCCCCCCCGCCCAGCGACTTCAGCCCGATCACGGTGAACGCCAGCTGAAAACTCTGCACCACCAGCAGGTTCAGCACTCCGCTGATGCGCGCCGCCCAGTCGTACATCCCCACCGTTTCGGCGTCGGTAAGCAGATTGAGGATGTACCGGTCGCCTGCGTTGAGCACGATGCTCGCGAGGCCCACCAGCACCAGCGGGCTTCCGTAGCGCACGAGGGGCCGGAGCAGCGAAACATCGAACACCCACCGGATTCGCGTCAGGCTGCCGACGAGGAGGACTGCCGTACTGGCGCCAGCCGACCACATGTAGGCGGACATCACCCCGTGGAGCCCGTCCTCCCGAACCACCAGAAACACGTATACGCCGCCAAACAGCAGCGCCATCTCGAGCGCCATCGCCAGCGCGAACAGGCCGGCGCGCTCCTGGATCCGCAGCAGCATCATCGGCACCGCGCCAATCGACTTGAACACGATGTACACCCCCAGCACGCGCACGATGGGCGCCCGCTCCGGCGAGGCCAGCAAGGTTTCGGCCAGGGGCTCCGCCCACCACCCCATCGCCACCCACGCCAGAATGCCGGCCGCCAGCGTGGTCACCAGCGCCGTGAACGGCAACCGATCCCGCACGCCGGCCAACTCGGCATCAGCCGTGAATTTGAGCAGCCCGGTCCCGATCCCGAGGCCGGCGACGTAGATCCCGATCTGCGATGTAACCAGGAGCAGCGCGAGATAGCCGTAATCGGACAACGACAGGTACCGCGCATCCAGATAAAACGGCGCCAGCAACAGCCCGCTTAGCTTGACGGCGACGTTGCCGAGAGCGTAGAGGCCGCTCTGCTTGACAACGCGGAGAAAGGTGCGGTCCGATGAGGCTGTTTTCCCGGTCATGGCTTCCCCTCCTTCCGATGATCGACGGCTGTCTGTAACCGCGCGACAGCGGTTTCGGCCTGCCGGTAAACGTCCTCCACGCGCGCGATCATCGTCTCGCGGGCCGCCGGCAGCCGCTCGATGAGGGTATCGAGCGTCGCGTTGAGCGTTTCCGCTTGGAGGGTCTCGATATCCAGCCGGTCATCGGTGCCGGCCCATTCCGAGTACCCCACCAGGTCGAGCAATTCGCGGGTCTTGAACTCGTACACGATGGGCGCCACCGGCGTGCCGGCGATCATGGCCAGGATCGCCATGTGCATCCGTGTCGCCACCACGAGGTCGAACCCCGCCAGCCTATCCATCAGCGCCTCAGGGCGATGAAACCCATCGTCCACCCGAACCTGCGCCCGAATCGCCACGGGCAGCCGGGCCACGACTTCGAGAGCCTCGGCGGAGTCGTCGTAGGTGTACTCCGGCACCCCCTGGCAGGTGGAGAGAAACACCACCTCCGCCTGGTGATGCGTCACGAGCCGCTCGACGGCTTCGGCCACGGCCTGGCGGTAGCCGGCCATGCCGGCTTCGGCCGTCTGCCCCGTAAAATGGGCCCAGCGTCGGACGGAGACGGCCACCCGCAACCGCTCCCCCGAGCGCTTCGGCGCCGGCGGATGCCAGAGGCCGAAAACGACATCGGGCAGGACGGCCGCGCGGTCGTGCGCGACGCCCAGTGACCGGATGTGCGCCAGGGACGGCGCATCGCGCAACAGGATGAGGGCCGCGTCATCGAAGATCGCGCGCAGCCGTTTCCGATAGCGAGGGGTTTTAAAGGGGCCGAGGGACTGAGTGTAAAAAATGAGCGGCTTCCCGAGGCGCCGCGCCATGTCGAACTCGAACAGCCGGGGCGCGAGGGCATAATGCTCCACCAGGTAAGTGCCGCCCGTGCTCACGATGAGGTCGGCCGCGGCATAGGGAGCGAGCG
>JBGSPJ010000603.1:0-7421 GCA_041738655.1 Rhodothermales bacterium
CGCCGGTGCCGCCGCGTTCGTACGCGCAGGCCGGCCGGGCGGGGCCGTCTGTCTCGAACACATCGGCCAGCATGCGGGCCGCATCGTGGTAATGACCAACGCGCAGGTACACCGTAGCCGTCGCATGCCGGAGATGAGGCACCGCCGGCGGCCGCTCCGCAAGCCGTTCGGCGACGCCGAGCGCGAGTTCGGGCAGGTGCGGGGCCATCATGTGTAGATAGAGGTGCTGCGCCCCGGGGTGATCCGGCGTGTGCTTGAGCACGGACTCGATCAAGCCAATGGCCTCCACTGTCTGAGGCAGGGGCGAGCCATCCGTTCGCCACGCCTTCCAGCCATGGCTCGCCAGGATGGATTCCACGTAGACCACCGCAAGGTCTGGATCTGCCGGCCACTGCTGACGGGCCCGGCGCAGCGCCGCGGCCGTCGTTTCCAGCGCCGTGGAGTCCGGGGCATCTTGCGAAAAGGCGGCGATCAGGGCCTGGTCGCGGGGGTTCGCCGGTGTCACGTGCCGAGCGGCCTGTGCAAGGAGTCGTTGCATATCGGGTGATGCGAGGCCTTCCGGACCGGCGGTTCGGGCCGCATAGGCCTGCCCCCAGTAACAGAGTCCACACGTGGAATCCAATCGAGAGGCTTTGCGCAACAGCCGGCCGGCCTCGATCCACTCATGCCCGAACGCATGGGCCATCCCCCGATCGAACAGTCGCTGCACCAGATGCTCCTGCGTATCGATGGGCCACGAGTAACCCGACAGTGCGATCGTGGACTCCGGGGCAAACGCCCGGGCCGTTTCCCGGTCGGGTGCGCGCCGGCAGCCCGCCTGCAGCAGGCCGGCGCACAGGAGCATCAGAAGCCATGAACCACGATCAACGAGCCGCAAGAGTCTTTCCAGGATGGACAGTGTTAGGCAGGGAGTCCTATTCCCTGCATACGATTCGCCGCTGTTGGCGGGCGCTGCTGAGGGCGGACCATCAAACCTTACACCAAAAAAGGGGTGCCCGAATCGTTCCGGACACCCCTCGGGTCAGCATAAACTGGATGCCATCGCCCCACTCCTACCAGAAGCGGCCACGGACGGCGTCGTCGCTGTCGTCCGGCAGCACCTTCTCGGCGGGGTTGGTCTCGACGATACGGACGCCGCTTTTCCAGACCGGCTTCATCTTCGCCATCGGGTTGCCGACATCGCCCATCACAACCAACTCGGCCTCCGAGCTACGCTCCCGTCCAAACGTCTGCAGCCCTACTTCCTCGTAGGTGTCGACCGTTTGCGCGGGATGTGGCGCCTTATTGCCGATGGTGATCGTCATTTCGCCCCGAGCGCCCTTTTCGGTGATGATATCTTGCGCTTCGATCGACCCAAAGACACGGGCCGTCTCTTTCAGGACGAGCGTCTCGTGCACCTCGATGTCACCGTGGATTTCGCCGGCCACGATCAGGTTCGTGGCGACGATCCGGCCGCGCACTTTACCCGATTTCGAGATGATGGCGCGGCCATCGACCTCCAGATCGGACTCCACGTCGCCGTCGATGCGCACATCGTGGCATAGTTTCAGGTTGCCGCCCACAAACCGAGCACTCGTTCCCAGGAGGGACACCATCTCAACGTTGGGCTCGGGGGTAGTCTTTTTCCACATCATGGTTTCTGCCAGTCAGAAAGTGAGTAAGTGACCTGGGCGACGCTCAGTTGGCGGCCGCCTCCAGGAGGTTAGCGCCGATCACAGAGACGGCCGTGTTTGCGTTGCCGATGTCGAGGCCGACTGCGGTCGATCCATCGCCATTGGAGAGATGTTTGGACCGGAGGCAGTACCCCTGGCTTGCGAGCGTCACCGGGTTGTCGACGACTTGCATATCCAGGATATCGGCGAATTCCTTCCGGAAACAATCCACCAGATCCTCGTACATCGCCCCGCCGCCGGCGAACATCAGCTTGTTCGTCTTCGCGAAGTCGTTGTCCGTCCACTTGTTGCGGATGAGCGGCGAGATGACATTCTGGTAATAACGTTTGAGCGCGCGTTTGCGCGTCTCGCGGATGTCGACCCGCTGGCGATTCAGCGTGATCGTACCGTCCTGGAAGGCGAGATCGAACTGGTGCTCCGTCCGCATGCCCAGATAGTAGGCTTCGCTCAATTCCTGCATCGCCAGTTCAACGGCGTAGCGGATACCGGGCGCGCTGACCATCGTACGCTGCACGACGCCCTCCTCGTTGCTGAGGCAGGCTTCGAAGGTGCCGTATCCGAGACTGATCATGAAGAAGTTGCCCCGCTGCCGCATCTCGCCAAGGCGAACGCCCATGATGTGGCCGATGATTTCCGGCACGACATCGACGGCCGCGATTTCGATATTCATCATTTCCCGGTCGCCGCCTCCGTAGGTGCACGTGTCGTAGTTCACCTTCTGGGCATTCCCGATAAACTCGGCGACGTGCTGCCGGTTGACGTGGAAGGTCGATTGCGGAAAGCCCAGGGTGAGCGTGACCGGCGAGGCGCCCATCGTGGCGGCCAGTAACAACCCGCTTTTGAGGAGCAAGCGGTAATCGAGGTCGAGCGGTGAGCTGTTGATCAGCCGCTGCGGCGCGACACCTTCCGTCATGGCGAGGTGACCGATGATGTACCCCGATCCATTTTCGTAAATCTTGAGCCCGCGCAGGAGATCGTGCGATACGCTCCGCAACTCGCTGTTGTGGCTCTCGACGACGCTCGGGAACATGACCGTTCTCATGTAAGTGACCTTCCCTGAATGTGGATTTGACTTGGACAGGGGGTCGGTTTTCAAAGAATATGCCACAGGAAACCCTGGCCGTGCCGGCCCGGCTCGGTCCATCTCCTTCCGTGTCGCACCCAGACCCCTCCATACCGGGCCAATAGCCAACAAACGGGCGCATTTCCGCTTCTAGCTCCCGTCAGGCATCACAAACACGGGCCGCCGGCCAACAGCCCCAGGGTCGCCGACACAGGCCCCGGAGCGGACGGAATTTCCCCTCTTCAGGAGGAAGGTTTCGCTGTTGTATCCCTGAGCGCGATCCGCAAGAAGTCTTCGATCTCGCCGTGTTGCCGCCGGGCATCGTCGTATCCAATCTCAATGATCTGGTCGACGTAGCCGCGTTCGAAGAGGACCATGCTCATCCAGTCCGCGCTCTTCGTCTGATCCGATCCCAGGCCACGGGTCATGAGGCGAAACGCGCCGTTGAAATGCGTGCGGTGCTGGCCGGCGAGTTTCCCGATGTCCGACGACGGCCGAAGCAGGAGCATGTGGATCGGCCGGAGACCGCGTCGGTGTTTGCGCGGGACGTGGGTGATGAGTTCGTTGATGCGCTGTAGCATCAGCGCGTCCTGATCGAGAACATCAAGAAAAATCGCGTTCATCAGGATGCCGATGACCTGGGCCGCCGGCGGGTACCCCACGATGGACGGCTGGTCCGCCTCGACGCGGGATCGGTCGTAACGCGTGGAGATCACCATCAGGTGGTCTGCCCCCATGTTGATGGCCGGCGAAAGGGGCATGGTCATGCGGACGCCGCCATCGCCGTACCAGGCGCCATTAATGTAAACAGCCGGGAAGATGATCGGCAGCGCGGCCGAGGCCATGATGTGATCGACCGACATCCGGGTCGATATAGCGATGCGGTTCGGACGCACCCAGCGGTCGACGGATTCGCCATGCACGAAAGTAGTCGTCTGCCCGGTCATGTAGTTCGTCGCTGTGACGGCGAAGGCATGGAGCCGGCCGGCCGCAATATTGGCGCTCACCCCGTCGAGCAAGCCGTCGTGGGCGTTGAGCTTGTTCGCCATGTAGTCCCGCAACGGCGACGGATCGAGCAGGCCGCGTCGGCCGGACATGTCGAAGCCGACCTCGCCGGCGACGGAATCGTTATCCACCGTGCTCATCATGCGCCGGATGAAGTTGACGGTCGTCTCCGGCCGGATCACGCGATCGTGGCCGAGGTCGCGCCAACAATCCAGCAACCCCTCGGCCGCGGCCTTGAACGTTCCTGTATGATTGGCGAGATAGCCGGTGTTGATGGCGCCCGCCGAAATGCCGGTCATGATCTGGAAGCGTGTTTCAGGAAACGCCTCCGCGATGTACTTTAGGACGCCGGCCTGGTAGGCACCGCGCGCTCCCCCACCGCTCAGCACGAGCGCCAGCTTTTTCGGTGGCTCGGGGGGAACGAAAAGCTCCCGGATTTTTTGATACGATCGATTCAGCACGCAGTACCTGGCTTTGTAACCAACGTTGCGCGTTCACTCGTTGCGCGTTACGCGTGTATGTTCGCAGTACGCCCCAAAGCGATTAGGGTGTACCCAAACACCAAACGTTCAACGGGTAAACGTGCAACGCGTAACGTCACGTTCTAAGCGGTCGGGCCGATTGTTGCAACGCCCTACCGTCGTCGCAAAATAACCCGGGATCGAAGATAACCTCAATTCGTTTTCCAGATCGCCAAAAACCTTACGCCTTCGCGGCATGCCTGCATCCCCACGCGCCCTCCTCGCCCATGCACTGGAGCGCCTCGACGGCGTCGGGCGCATCAGCGCCGGCCGGCTGCTGCGCCATTTCGACAGCTACGACGCGCTGACCGCTTACCCCCGCGAGCAGGTGTTGACGCGTCTCAAGAGCGCGCCGAACGCGAGCCGGCTGGTGGATCGGCTGTTCGATCGAGAGACGATGGCCCCCGTCCTTGCCGCGTCAGCCGCCGAACTCGGCGCCCTGACGGCTTCGGGTATCAACGTGCTGGCTCAGGGGGACCCGGGGTGGCCGGCCGGCATCGCCCTGCTACCGGCAGCCGACCAGCCCAACCTGCTCTATGTCTATGGCGCGACGGACGTGTTGCGGCGACCGTTGGTGGCGTTTTTCGGCAAGGCCGCATTGCGCTCGGAAGCGTTTGAATATGCCCAGGGATTGGCGACGTTTCTTGCCGGCCGGGGAATCCACCCGGTGATCGGGGCCGCGCACGGCTTTGATGTGGTTCTCGCCAAGGTGAGCGTCGGCCCGGAATCGCCCGCGGCCGCGCTGATGATCTGTGCGTGCGGCCTTTCTCAGATCGCACCACCCATTCGGCCAACCGTCAGCGCCACGGTGCGCGCCGGGGGGGCTCTGCTGTCCGGCTTCCCCATGACGCATCCCCACTTCCCCCACCAGGACGACGACCAGGCTCTGCTGATGGCGGCAACGGCCTCCGCCGGGGTGTTTCTGGATCCCGTGCCGGGCGAGCCTGCGTGGAAGGCGCTCGAATGGATGGTGGCGACACACCAACCCGTGTTCGCCGTGGCCGGCGACGACCAGCCGCTTCCCGACGCCGTCCACCGCCTGACGTCGGAGATCGACCGGGAATGGGTTGCCACGTCGGTGACGATCGCGTGACCTCGCCCGATCATATCTTGTTCGTATTTATCGACGGCATCGGCCTGGGACCGGCGGACGCCGCGCACAATCCGTTTGCCGCCGGTGCCTACCCCGGGCTGGAGGCCCTGGCCGGCGGACAGCCGCTCACGGCCGAATCCGACGCCATTGAGGAGCCGAATCACCAGTTTCGGGGCATTGACGCCACACTCGGGGTGGACGGTCTGCCCCAGAGCGGCACCGGCCAGGCCGCACTGTTCACCGGCAGAAACGCGGCGCAGCTCGCCGGCCAGCACTTTGGCCCCTATCCGCACACGAGCACCTTCGCGGCCATTGCCGAGGCGAACCTGTTCCACCAGATCGCAACGCAGCGTGCACTGGCGATTGATCGGCTGGCCTTCGCCAATGCCTATCCTCGCCCCTTTTTTACGTATGCGTCGTCAAAAAATCGGTGGACGGTCACGACGCGCTGTTGCCGCGACGCCGGCGTGCGCATTCGCACGATGGATGACCTCCGTGCCGGCGACGCGCTGTCCGCCGAACTGACCAACCGCGGCCTGGTCGAAAAACTGGGGATCGATTGCCCCGTGGTCTCCGAAGAAGAGGCGGCCGGACGCCTTGCGGCCCTCGGGCAGCGTCATGTGTTCACGCTGTTCGAGTATTATCTAACGGACAAGGCGGGGCACTCCCGAGACCCCGAGCGCGCCGATGAGGTGCTACGGTCGCTCGATCGGTTCGTTGGCACATTGATTGCCGCCGCGGATCTCTCGCGAACGCTCCTCGTCTTCACCTCGGACCACGGGAATCTCGAAGACCTGTCCACCCGAAGCCATACGCGCAACCCGGTGCCGTTTGCGGCGCTAGGCGCGGGTGCGGAGGCGCTGGCGAACGTCCGGTCTCTCCTGGATGTCACCCCGGCGCTGGTAGGCTTGAGAGCGGGCGACCGCGCATCGAATTCCAACGCCGGCGCCGGCTCGTGAAACATGCCCCTCCCGGGGTTCGTTTTCACGAACGGGATCCGCGCTTTTCTCATCCTACCCTGACCCCATGAACGCCGCGCCGATCAATGCTCTTGCCGCACGCCTCTGTCTCTTGACGGCGCTCTGGCTGGCACCCTGGCTCATCGAGGGTGGCCATACCGTGCGCGCACAGCATGCCTCGCCTCACGAATCTCCACGGGAAACGCCGAGCGAAGGCCGCGTTCGTGCCGAACAGTTGTTCGTGAGAGGGATGACGCGCGCCTACCTGGGCGAACATACCGAGGCGCTACAGTTATTCCAACAGGCGCTCCCTCTAGCATCGGATGACGCCTCGATCCATGCGGCGATCGCGGCTTCCTACGAGGCCACAAATCAGTTCGAACCCGCCATCACCTTTGCCGAACAGGCCATCGCGCTCGCTCCCCGGCAGCAAGCGTACTACGCGCAGCTCGCCAATCTTTTTATGCTTGCCGGCAACAGGGAAGGCGCGCGGAGCACCCTCGAACGGTTATTGAAGGTCGATCCGGCCAATTTGGATGCGCTCTTCGAACTCGCCTACGTACAGCACGCCGACGGCGCTTTCGCCGACGCGATCGCCACCTACCGCACCATCGAGACCCACACAGGGCCATCCCTCGACGTGAAGTACCGTCAGCTCCAGCTGCTGCAAAAGATGGGGGATTACGCCGGCGTGGAAGCCACGCTCCAGGAGATGATCGATCTCGAACCCGGTAACGTGTCGCTTTACCTGACACTCGGCGAAACGTACGTCCACACGCAGCGCCCGGCCGAAGCCCGGCAAGCGTTGGAGGCGGGCCTCCGGCTGGATCCATCTCACGTAGATCTGACGGTCGCGCTGGCCGGTATCTACCGGGAAGCCGGCCAGCAAGCCCGTGCCGATTCGCTCCTGCAGCGCACGCTCGGGAATGAAACCGATACCGCCGAGCAACGATTGGCGCAGGCGCGGTACCTGTACAACGAGTCCCGCCGAGACACCGCGCTGGTCACGCCGGCGCGCGCCGTGCTTGAACGCATCATCGAGCGCGACACCCCGACCGAAGAAGCCTGGCTGATGCTGGGCGAGATGCAAATCGCGTCCGGCGCGCT
>JBGSPJ010000605.1:0-1738 GCA_041738655.1 Rhodothermales bacterium
AGGCCGAAGCCGCCGCCCAGCTGGCCGAGCAGAAGCTGACCATCCGCCGCCGGCGCATCGCCACAGCCGCTGTCGGCGCCGGCATCCTGGGGGGCGTCATCGCCTGGATCGTCAAACCGGGCAAAGACGCCACCCTCCCCCTGCCCCCTCCCTTTCCTTCGCCGGATAATTGACGGAAACGCCCATGTTGACTCGCGATGTTGGTCGTAGGCGCTTGCCAGGACGTTTCCCATTGTCGTCATCCCCGACTCCGATCGCATGCGCGTCAAGGAAATGTATTGATGTGATGAATTGGCGTTATTCGCACCATAATACGCATTGTCATCCCGCACTTGATGCGGGATCCAGCCGTCTTGCAATTCCGCTGGATCCCCGATCGGGGTCGGGGATGACGAAATCGAGGGTTTTGAGAAATATTTTGAGGAAGGTAAATCGCTATGGCGCGCAGAGTGACTGTAACTCTGCAGCGCCTGACACATGGTGTGTCCCTACGGGATGGCGATGGCTGGTAGCCATGACGTTGCTGGTCGGGATCGGTGCGCGGCCGGCGTTCGCACAGACGGATTTCGGGTGGACGCCGTCGGTCTGCGTCCAGACGCCGCCGTCGGGCAACCCACTGGTCGATTGCCCGCACGTGGATGACGTCCGCCTCACGCCGGCCTCGCCGTTGACGCCGGACTCCATCGCTTTTGTCGCCCGGATCGGCAACAACAGCACGTTCCAGCGGAAAGACTCGCTCTTCGTTACCTGGTGGCTGGATGGCGTTCTGCAGGAGACCCTCCGGCAGACGCTCGTCGAAAGCGTCGTCGATCCCGTCAATCATTTTTATGAACCGGTGTACTCCTTTGGCGTGCCCGGGGTGGTCGGGCACGTGACGTTTGAAGTCAAGGTTGTCGACGAAGTGTTTAACGCTGCCGGCGAGCTTCGCCGCGTCGATACCGTCACCTCGACGGGGCAGTTCAACATCCTTCCGCCGGCGCCCGCCGGGTTTGTCGCCTCCCCGCTCGTCGGCGCCATCGACCTCCGCTGGGACGCCGCGCCCGGGGCGCTGACGTACGCGATCTACCGAACAACCGAGCCTACCGAGGCCGAGGCCCTGACCGACGCCGATATCCTCGCCGAAGGACTGACCGGGCTCGCCTACACCGATGCCGACGTTACGGCCGGCGTCACCTATTTCTACCGGGTCGTCGCCTCCGGGCAGGGGGCCCGGACCGACGGGACGACCCTCGTCATCCATGGGCCGCTTTCCGAGGAGGTCACCGCCACGCCGGAAGGGGGCGAACCCTTGCCGGCGCCGGTGCTGGTCGAAGCCGTGGCGTTTGATGGAGCCGTCCGGATCGCCTGGCATCCGACCGACATGGCCGCGGGCTACGGCGTCTTTCGCAACGACGCCTTTCTGGCCGAAACGGCGGATACGGTGTATGTGGATACGGAAGTCGTGAACGGGCTGCTCTACAGCTACCGGGTCTCCGCCCGCGCCGGCGACCGCGAGAGCGCCCTCTCCGATTCCCTCCAGGCAACCCCCCGGGCCGTACCGCCGATAGTGAGCGATGTCGCGTTTGCGCCGGCCGAGCCCACGCCTTCACACACCGTGACGGTTTCGGCGGTGGTGACGGATGCGGATGATAACCTGCTGGCCGACTCCGTCCAGGTCGTCTGGTGGCGCAACGGCGTCCGACAGGCGCTACTGCCGACATCCAACGGCGCGCGCTTCAGCGGCGTCATCCCGGCGCAG
>JBGSPJ010000611.1:0-5581 GCA_041738655.1 Rhodothermales bacterium
GCCAGCGGGTTGCGGAAGAGACCCTGCAGCAGGGCCCCGCAGGTCGAGAGGCTCGCGCCGACAAGCGCGCCCAGGATCACCCGGGGCAACCGAATCCCCCAGATGACCTGGTATTGCTGGGGCTCGAAGGCCCAGGGGAGGGTCACGCCGGCCGGCTCTGCCAGAATGGACAGGACGGCGCCCGGTGAAACGGACACGGCCCCAAGCCCCATCGATACCACCATCGCTCCCACCAACGCCACGCCCAGGCCGCCCACTATGCCCAGCGACCTCCGCTGGCGTTGCGCCAGGAAAGGCCGCACGGCAAGGGCCGAGGGGGGGCGAACCGTCGGGCGGTCCGGTAGGGAGGATGAAGGCAGTACGTTCACGGGAGCGATGCCGGTGGAAACTGCGCGTTGATGGAAGCGACCATCGCGCGGACCCCTTCACCCACCCGCGGCCCGAGGCCCAGGAGGATGGCATCGTCCACGGCGATGATACGTCCGTTGCGGCCGGCCGGCGTCTGCGCCAGACCGGGTTGTTTCAGCAGACCCTCCCAGCCGCCGAGGCTTTCCATCCCTCGGGTCGGCATCACGATGACATCGGGCGCGGCGGTAATCACGGCCTCGGCCGTCAGTGGGCGAAACCCTTCAAATTCGGAGATGGCGTTTTCCAGGCCGGCCAGCGTCATCATGGTCTCTGCCGCTGTCTGGCTGCCGGAAACCTGAACCACTCCAGCCCCACGCGCATACACGAACAGCGCCCGTATCCCGGGCGCCGGGCGGTGGGCCGTGGCCTCCGCCAGTTCCGACCGCATCCGCCGAACCAGCTCCGCCGCCGCGTCCTCCACAGCCAGCAGCCGGCCGATGGCTTCCACACGGGCTTCGGCGTCTTCCAGAGTCTCTGCCTCGGGCAACACATACACGGACACGCCGGCGGCCCGCACCTGATCGTCAACGGCCGGCGGCCCGAGCCCATCCAGCGCGATCACCAGCGTCGGCCGGACCGATACGATCCCTTCCGCCGATGCCTGCCGGAAATACCCGAGGCGTGGCTTCGACTGGATTTCCGCCGGATACAGACTCGAAAGGTCGGTCCCGACGATCCGATCGCCCAACCCGAGTGCGTAGACGATTTCCGTGATCGGCCCGCCCATGGACACAATCCGCGTCGCATCCAGGGTGTCCGCCGCCGCTGCGGCAATCGGGGGCGCCTCGGGTCGGCCGCAGCCGGCCAACAGGCAGCCGGCCAGGATGAGGGAGAGGAAGGTACGGTAGGTCATTCGGCCGTCGTGGTTTCAAACGTGCGTGACCCGTCCGGCTGGACGAGGTACTCAAACGTGAAGTAGCGACCGGGAAGGGCCGGGTCGGGCGGGTTGGGGTTGCCCTGGTAGTAGTTCAGAATCCGGAGCTTCGCGTAGAGACCGTCGGCGGTTTTCAGGACGATGGTCCGGCCCGCGAGGGGCGAGATCAGGTTGATGGGGGCGTTGTAGTTGTACCAGCCGTTGTCGGAGCCGGAACAGACGGCGTACGGGGTGCCGGGCACGGGGCCCGCCGGCGTCTCAAGGGCCGGGCAGGCGGTGTTGTCACCATCGGCGAAATAGCCGGCTTCGGTCGCCTCAAGCACATCGGCAAAGGGCTGCGCCAGGATCTGCGCGGCGCCTTCGCCCGGGCCGCTGGTGCCGCCGTTGAAAATGAGCGTCGTGCCACGAAGGCCGATGTCCCAGGCGGTCGAGACGGAGTCCTGCTGTCGGACCGTCGCATCCACTTCGGAGGAGGCGAGCACGATCCGTTCCTCGCGCAGGGAATAGAGCGTGAACCGTCCGGTGGATACCGGCGGACCGCCGCTCGGGGGAATGAGGGTGGGATCCGCGGGGATGTCGGTGGCCGTCACGGCTGTGATCGGTACCGGATCGGGATCGGGGTCGCTGGAGTCGCACGCGGCGACGAAGAGGGATATCAGCAAGACAAGTCGGACGGTGTAGGGGAATCGCATGATCTATCGGAAGGGAGTGATTGGATTCAGAAATCGGCCCGGATGCCGGCGAACAGCCGCCGGCCGGGGAGGGAAGGGACAAGGGTCGGCCGGGTGATGTCGAACGCGTTTTCGACCCCCGCCTGGATAGCCAGTCGGGTGCGCGGACCCAGGGGGATGGTCTTGGTGGCCGTGGCGTCGAACAGCGGGTAGGCCGGCACGAACTCGTCGTCCCGATTGGCGATCTGGTTGCCGTCGAGGTCGCGGTACCCGTACCGGCTCCGCCACCGGCCTCGCAGGGATAAGCCGAGGCCGAGCGGCGCATAGTCGACCGCCGCGCGGAGGGTGGCGGAATGGGGTGACCGACCAAAGAGGCCGCCGTAGTCCCGAACGGCGAGGGCGTACTCGCGTCCGTCGGGGTCGCGCCCGAAGACATCACCGGTCGACAGTCGATCCAGCACGGCCCGGTCCCGCGCCTGAAGGAATTGATAGCCGGCGGCGAGCTCGACGCGCGCGCGGCCGGCATGCGGCCGGAATACGGCCTCGGACTCAATCCCCCGGGTGTACAGCCGCGAAATGTTGAAGTACCCGTAGACGAACTGGCCGTTGGTCTTCTGGGCCACCGGCTGGGTCTCGATCAGGTCGTGGACATCGTTGTAAAACCCGTTGAAGGTCAGCTCGAAGGCATCGGAGAGGGTGATCGATCCCCCCATATTCAGGGCCATCGACCGCTCGGCGCGGATGGCGTCGAGGGTGGATGGGTCCAGGAAGAGTTGCGCGATCTGCCCCTCGGCTTCCAGGCGAGCGATGCCTTCTTCGAGCCGCGACGCGCCAAAGACGGAGTAGCCGGCCGCGGCGTTCGAGAACGCGAGGTAAAGCTGGCGAAACGCCGGCGCCTTGAAGCCACTGCCGGCGCTCATCCGCAAACGGACGGCCTCGGTGGGTCGGAAGAGTATCGCCAGCTTGGGCGACAGACGCGAGGCGTAGTCGGAGTGGGCGTCGAACCGCACGCTGGCGCTGGCTTCGAGCCGCCGGCCGGGCAACCACTCGTGTTGCACGAACCCGAACACATGACGCGTCTCGGGCTGATCCCCATCGAGGGCATACCGATTTCCGCCGAGCGTCTCGAGCGCGCCGCCGGCGCTGATCATGGTCAGATGGCGCGTGTTCCAGAACGCATCCAGCTGGGCTTCGGCTTTCTGGTAGCGCTGGTCGAAATCATCCGAGTAATAGATAGCGTCGTCGGATTGGCGGAGCTGCCGCGTCTTCGTGCGGTAGCCGGCTCCGTACAGCGTCGTCGTCAGCCGTAAGCGTGGATTCAGACGGGTTTCCAGTTCGGGGTGGAGGCTCCAATCCAGCCGGCTGCCCGTATCGTCGTACCGGGTATCCTGCAACGCAAAGGCACTTTCCTGATCCTGGAACGCCAGCCGGCCGCCAAGGCGTAGGGTCGATCGTCCCCATGTCGTCCGTGCGCGCAGATCGGTCGTGTAGTCGGCAAACGAAGGGGTGGTCGGGCCGTAGGTTGCCGGCGTGAGGTCGTAGCCGGCGGAGCTGTATCGGTTCAGCATCACCCGGAAGCCGCTCCCTCCCGGGCCGCCGGCGCCGGCTTCGGCGGTCATGTCCGTCGTGCCATGGGATCCCGCTCGTAGCCCGATGCCGCCTTCCACACCCTCGGCGGGGGGGCTGGTGATGAGGTTGACCACGCCGGCGAGCGCCTCGCTGCCGTATAACGACGACGAGGGACCACGCACTAGCTCGACCCGCTCGATGCCCTGAATGGAGATACGATCCAGGTCCAACGTCCCGGCCGTCCGCCCGATTACCGGCTCGCCATCGATCAAAATCAGCGTATAGTCCGGCGCGAATCCCTGCACCTGGATCCCCGTTCCATGATCGTCGAACAGCGCCAGGCCGGGGACGGACGCGAGCACCTCACCCAGCCGCACGGCGCCTTGCCGGCGCATCGTCTCGGCGCTGACGACGGTCGTGGGGACGGCCACGTCCTGGAGCGTTTTCTCGGAACGGGTGGCGCTGACCACGATGGGCGCCATCACCAATTCGCGCATCGAATCGCGTGGAGCCACTTCCTTGCGGGGCGCCTGGGCGTGGGCGTCAAGCCCCCAGAATAACAGAATGGCAAGCGCCAGCACACGAGATGACATTGGCAAGAGGTGTTATCGATAATTAGACTGAGTCTAAATTAGATAGATAGCGTACCCGATGCAACGCCGTAGTTGTTAAATAATGGCTAAGTGAGGGTAAGCAACGCGCGGGGTTTTTAAATCGGGCAGGGCGTACGGCGGATGCCAATGATCTCATCTTGAAATAGAAGCCCGTAGAGACGCTCCTGTGGAGCGTCTCCTGACGGCGTCCGTATTCGGCGCCGCATATTGCCGGCCGTAAACCTCTATGAGACGCTCCACAGGAGCGTCTCTACAGAAGATGTCATCGGAACGTACTCGGCACCTCATTTACAACGCGAATCAACCGCGTTCGCTCACGCGGCCTCACGATGCGATGCTTTTGAGCTGATCCCAGAACGTCGGGAACGAGACGGAAGCGATCTCGGCGCCTTGGACGACGGTTTTGCCGGCCGCGACGAGCCCGGCGACGCCCATCGCCATCGCGATCCGGTGGTCGTGAAAGCTTTCCACCTCCGCTCCGTGGAGCGGCTTGCCGCCCGTGATGGCCAGTCCGTCCTCGAATTCCTCGACCTCCGCCCCGAATGCCCGCAGGTTCTTGACCATCGCCGCAATTCGGTCCGTCTCCTTCACGCGCAGCTCGCCGGCGTTGCGGATCTCCGTCCGCCCCTTCGCCTGCGTCGCCGCGACGCACAGGATGGGGATCTCGTCGATCAGGTTGGCGATAAATTCCTCCGGCACCGTTACCCCGTGGAGGCTCGAAGAGCGGACCAGCAGGTCGGCAATCGGCTCGCCGCCGTATGTCCGCTCCTCGCTCATCGTGATCGAGGCGCCCATCGCGCGGAGCACATCCAGCAAGGCACTGCGCGAGGAGTTAATGCCCACGCCCGGCAGGCGAAGTTCGGCGCCGGGCACGACGGAGCCGGCGACGAGGAAAAACGCCGACGCCGAGAAGTCCTTCGGCACGGCCCAGGCCTGGCGGGGGATGCGCCGGCCGTGGCGGACGGTCAGGTGCCGTTCCCCGTTCATCTCCACGGCATCCAACTGGAGCATCCGCTCGGTATGGTCGCGCGAGGGGAGGGTTTCGATGACGGTTGTTTCGCCCTCGGCGTAGAGCCCGGCGAGGAGGACGCAGGATTTTACCTGGGCCGACGGCATCGGGAGGCGGTACACCATCCCTTTTAGCCGCTGCCCGCCATGGATGCGCACGGGCGCGTGCCCGTCCGTCAGATCAATCTTCGCGCCCATCTGACGCAGCGGGCCGGCGACACGCTCCATCGGCCGGCCGCTCAGCGAGGCGTCGCCGATCAATTCGCTGTCGAACGGCTGGCCGGCGAGGATGCCGCACAGCATCCGCATCGTCGTGCCCGAATTACCGCAGTCGAGTGGTCCGGACGGTTTGGAAAACCCGGTCAGCCCGACGCCGTGCACCGTGTAACCGGTCTCCGACGCCTCGATCCGAACCCCCAGCTGACGCAGGCAGGAGA
>JBGSPJ010000656.1:0-9224 GCA_041738655.1 Rhodothermales bacterium
GGCGTCGCGCCGGCCAGCGGCGACCATCGCCGACAGCGCGTTGAGGACGGCCGATATCTCGAGCGAATACGAGGCGCTCTCGACGCGGACGCCGGGGATCCAGGCGCCATCGCTGAGCAGGAGGGCGGCCGCAACCGGACGTCTCGAAAAGGGGCTATGGGCGCGCTCGACCCATTCCTGCGCCAGAGCGCGGAGCCGGGCCGGCGTGCCTGCCGGAGGAGTAAGCATGGAGGAGGGGGGTCTGGGGGGTGTAAGAAGCGCCAGACGCCCGTTATGTTTCCCGCGGTCGAATTGCGTTTCTGACGAAGCGTTGCGCGGCCCGGAGAATTGCGGTAGTTTTCGTTGAACGTTATTTCGTTGAACGTTGGAACGTTGGACGCTACGACTTGGTCTTGAGCGTGCTTACGTTTTCCAAACGTTCAACGCCCAAACGCTTAACGATTCCCTGGCCGGGGTGGCGAAATGGTAGACGCAACGGACTTAAAATCCGTTGGGGGGCAACCCTCGTGCGGGTTCGAGTCCCGCCCTCGGCACAAAATTATAGCAATCGGCATGTGCGGGACGAGAAGCCTGCCCTGAGCCTGTCGAAGGGAGTCCCGCCCTCGGCACAAGATGATTAGCGAGTAGCGATTAGCGATTAGCGAGTGAAGCTTGGGTCCCTGTCATCCTGAACGCAGTGAGGGATCTTCGAGCGGCTGCCGGCAAGGGGGGCAGGAGGGTATTTCGATCGAGCCGGCTGGTCAGGTGGTGCCTGATGGAAGGCCGTGCCAGTTTAAGGTCCCTCGCTGCGCTCAGGAGGACAGGGCGCTCAAGCCACCACACTCCTCCTCCCTCCGAAATTCCACTTCGTGGCGAGTAGGCCGGCGGAGATGAGCGAAAAGGCGACAAACAGGTAAAACAGGCTGTTCCAACCCATCGTCTCCGCGACGTACGCCACGAGGAGGGGGGAGATGAGCTGGCCGATCGAGCCCATTCCGTTGATGACGCCGGCCGCCGTGGCCGCGCCGCGCTGGCTACCGATATCCATGGCGGCCGCGCCGGACATGAGGGCGTCCGGGCCGTACGTCATGATCCCGATGATGCCGATGCTGATGGCGTTCACCAGCATGCCGTATTGTGAAAGCGTCGGGTGGAGGGCGAGGATGACGGCGAGGCCCAGCAACATGAGGCAACCCACGGGGAAACGCCGCGCGTGGAAGAGCTTGTCCGACGCGTAGCCGGCGATCAACACCCCGAAAAAGCCAATCAATTCGTAGATCGAGGAGGTGTAGCCCGCGTCGCTATCCGAGTACCCCAGCGCCTCGGTCATGTACAGAGGCAGCCAGAACAAAAACCCGTAGCGGGTCATCTTTGTGAAGAAGTACATCCCGCCGGTCACCCAGACGGCGGAGCTGGCGAGCACCTCGCGCAGGATCGACGGCTGAAAGGCCGCCTCGGGGTCGGCCGACGCGTGGCCGGCATCCTCCGGCAGGTCGTCGAAGCCGGCGTCGGAGGGTTTATTGCGGGTGTAAACGGAGTAGACGACGGCCACGACGGCCAGCAGCAGCGCCGGCACCAGGAAGCCGCGGCGCCAGCCCCACTCGGGAAACCAGGTGGTATTCGTGGACCAGTACGTGGCGATGATGGTCGCGACAAACCCGCCCACGACGTAACAGGTGCTCCACCAGCCGATCACGATGCCGCGCTCCTCGTGCCGGTACCAGGTCGCCATGTTTTTGATGAGGCCGGACCACCCCGTCGATTGCCCGTACCCGTTCAGCCACATCATCACCGTCAACAGCGCCAGCGCGGTACCGAGGCCCATCGTGACGTTGGCGATCACCGACACAACCAGGCCGACGCCGACGATCAGCCGCGGCCCGAACCGGTCGGACAACATCCCGTTCGCGAATTGCCCCAGCATGTAGACCAGACTGTAGCCCGTAAGCAGCCACGCAAAATCGGTCTTGGTGTACCCGAACTCCTGGGTCAGGAGCGGCATCACGACACTGAAGTTCTTGCGGCACAGGTAGAAGCCGGCATACGCCAGCCACGTGGCGCCGAAGATACGCAGGCGCCAGCGCGAGGTGGGGTAGTTCATGTAAGGCTATAGAGGGGAGCAGCGGTGGGAATTGAATGCCCAAACCTAGGGAATTCCGATCGTCTTTCCATCGGCGCTCATGGAATTCAGCAACGGTACCGTGGCGCGGCGTTCGAGGTGGATCGAGGACAAATGGTTGGCACTTGCGGAATAGTCTGGAATTCCACACATTGCAAAAGCCCTGGAACCGCTTCCAGGTTACACCCCCCTTAATCCCCCCTAAACCTCTTTCGCATTATGGCATCCACAGCAACCAGTGCCACCACCAGTCGCAACCTGCTCGGACTGGACAAGTATGCCCCCGTAGCCCACGTCGTGCTCCGCATCGGCGCCGGCCTGATGTTCATGCAGCACGGCGCGCAAAAGCTGTTTGGCGCCCTCGGCGGCAACCAGGCCGAATTGATGTCACTCATGGGGCTCGCCGGCGTGTTCGAGTTCTTCGGCGGCCTTGCGATCGTGCTCGGCCTCTACACCCGCTACGTGGCCCCTGTCCTGGCGCTCGAAATGATCGTGGCGTATGTGATGGCGCATGCCGCGAATGGCCTTTTTCCCATCCAGAATGGGGGCGAGCTGGCGATGATGTTCCTGTTCGTCTTCTTGTATCTGTCGACGACCGGCGCCGGCCGCGCGAGCCTGGATGCGCGGATGGGGCAGGCGTAAATCTTCGCTAACCGGTTGAATTGGTGGGGTATGGGAGTGCTTGCCCTGAGCGCAGTCGAAGGGTGGGAGTATGGGGGATATTCCCCTGATCCCGGGCTCTCATACCCCTTTTTTTGCCTGCGCGGGTGATGGTTCAGCATTTGCTTACACCCCCCTGGATCCCTCCTGAAACCCCCCGCGCCCCATGAAATATCTCGTTCTTGGTCTCCTGATCGTTTTTTGCGCTGTTGTCACAGCCGCCGTTGCCCCCGCTCAGATTCTTCGCCAGCCGATCCCCGACAAAGTCGTCGTCCTCACCTTCGACGACGCCGTCCTGAGCCACGCCGCGTATGTCGGGCCGAAGCTAAAGGAGTACGGGTTTGGCGCGACGTTCTATGTGGCCGAATTTCCCAAGCCGCCGTTTTCGGACAAGACCCTGTATATGACCTGGGAGCAAATCCGGATGCTCAACCAGATGGGGTTTGAGATCGGCAACCACACGGGGACGCACCGCCTGGTGCCCGAAATGACCCCGGCGGAGTTCGCCGGCGAGCTCGAATACATCGAGGAGAAAGGCGTGGGCCTGGGCATCCCGAAGCCGCTCACCTTTGCCTATCCGGCCTACCAGACGGACGCCTACGCGCTCACGAAGCTGGCCGAAAAGGGGTATCTGTTCGCCCGAATCGGAGAAGATCGGCCGTACGACCCGGAGAAGGACCACCCGTTCCTCATCCCCAGCTACACCATGCTCGAGGATAACGAGGCGCTGATCATGGAGGCGCTCCAGGAAGCAAAAGAAGGCCGGGTGGTGGTGTTGACGATCCACGGGGTGCCGGATACCGCGCACGACTGGGTGACCACGCCGCCGGCGCTGTTCGAGAAGTACCTCCGGTATCTCAAGAAAAATGGCTACACGGTTCTCGCCATGCGGGATCTTGCCCGATACATCGATGCGCGCCAGGCCTGGATGATGATCACGCCGAGGTTCGGGGAGTAGGCCGCGGGGAACCGAATGGACGGTGGTGCTGTGCAGATTGAAGGCCCGATGTCGGGTCGGGGGCTGTGTTTGCGCTATGAGGGGCAAGAGGAGTGTCTAAAGCGCCCTGTGGTTCGTTCCAGTACGTGTATCGCTCTCGTTCGATTAGCCGTCAGGTATCCGCATGCACCGTCTCGACCGACTCGTAACGATAGGGTGGTTTCTCGCCCTGGTCCCGTTTATGATCGTGAACGCCCGTTGTCGAATGGGTAGCGAGCCCGAGCCGGCTCCCCGCGTTGCGTCGGTGGCCGGCGTGGTGCGGTCGCTCCAGGCTCGCGGCCAGTTTGAAGCGGATGGCCAGTCGATGCGGAGCGTCCACCCATTGCGCATCGTGCCGCGCGCGCCATCGCGACTCCATCGAGCGGACGACGGGCTGCTTCGCCTGGTCGTCCACTACGCGGATAGCACGATGGACGGCGTTCGATTCGATGCGTACATGGAAGGCGATGCCGAGGGCAGTCAGCGGATGTTTGGCCCATTTACCGTCGAAATCGCCCTGAAAGAAGGCGTCCGGCTGGAACGGGTCGCTGTGACGGATGCCGGCGGAGACATCGAATACACGGCCTGGGAAGGCGATGACGTACCGAACGAATGACACTCCTTGTCCCATGATCATCATCTATCGAGAATCACCATGCGCAAGGAATCTACTCGTCTGTTGCCCCTCCTCATGGCCCTGGCCTGGGCGAGCGCGGGGTGCACCAATCCCGACATCCACGTAGAAAGCATCGAAGTCAATCAGGCGTTTCAAACGGGGACAAATACCATCGACCTCGTAGCCGAGCGAGGCACGGCCGTTCGGGTGCGTGTGGGTGTTGCTGAGGACGCATCGGCCGCGGGCATCAGTGGCCGGCTGCACCTCCTGGTGAATGGTGTAGCCGTGACGCCGGCAGGAGGGATAGCGCCGATCAACGCCCCGTTCACGGCGCCGGAGGCGGCCGTGTGGGACCGGAATAACGAGGCGCACACGTTGAACTTCGAAGTGCCGGCGGTCACCGGTGTCACAGCGTCATCGGATGTCGATGTCGTAGTCGACCTGGACCCACTCGCCGGCGAGCCGGACGTTACAAATAATTCGGGCTCGCTCGATAATCTCACGGCTCTCCAGCGCATCACCCCGAAATTATTTTATACCCGCATCAACTATACGCCGGCGAGCGCCGGACTTCCGGCGTTGGCGGATATCCAGCCGGGAGTGGGGGATGTGTTTGTGCGCGGCATCTACCCCGTAAACGATGCCGACAACGACCTCTACCGCGAAGGCATCTTCCCGACACTCACCTGGAACCAGGATGGCAACGGAAACGGCATGGTCGACGATGTCGGTGAAAACAGTGATATCCTGGACTGGCTCGAATCCTGCCGACAACTGATCGTCGATCAGGACGGCGGCAGTGGCGACGACATCTTCCTCTATGGCTGGATCGCCGGCAACCCGATACTGAGTAACGGGTGGGGCGTGACCGGTGGCCGCGTGGCGTTTGGAAATACCGACGTTGTCCGCCATCAGCGCACGTACGCCCACGAACTGGGCCACAACTTCGGGTTGAGCCACAACTCCCGCACGCTGGCGCCCGACGCCGGCTGGGATGTCGGCGCGCGACTGGTGAACAATCCGGCCGCGAACAACACGACGACCCGGGTAAAGCCGGCCTCGCTGAACGACATCATGCGGGGCGGTCAGTTGACCAATACCGCCTGGATCGATGAGACCACCTATGAATTCTTCCTGGCCCACGACGTGCTCGATCCCTCGGGCGACAGCGAGGGCGACAAGCGGTACACGGCCCGTGTCGTCGCAATCTCCGGGGTGTTGTCCGTCGATGGGGCGCAGCTCGTTCGCCTCAACCCGGTATTCCGTTATCCGTGGCTCTCCCAGCCGAGCCTTCCGTTCGCCGGCGGTGCCTTTGTGGCCGAGGTGATCGACGATCAGGGTGGCGCCTGGAACGTTCCCTTCAGCGGATTACTCGGCGATGACGCGGATGACGACGAGGATACGTACGGCTTCTTCAGCGTGCGGGTGCGGGTGCCGCCTGATCGCGAGGTAGACGCGGTGCGCATCCGCCGCGCCGGCGGTGACGTGCTGGGCGAGATCCGCCGGAGCCGGCCTCCCGTCCTGACCCTCGGCGAGGTCTCTACTGGCGAACAACTGGCCGGGACCGTGGAGATCAAGTTCGCCGTCACCGATCCCGACACACCCCTTTCGGATATCCGTGTGCAATTTGCCTACAGCCCGAATGCGGGCGCCACCTGGGTGCCCATTGCGGTGAACGTCCCCGGAACGGATACCAGTGTTCTGTTTGATGCCTCCCAGATCGAAAATACGACAGACAACGGGGTGGGCCTGATCCGGGCCATGGCGAGCGACGGGCTGAACACTGTTGTTGTGGAGCGGCGCGGGTTTACGGTCACGGCCGGTCGCGCCAGACAGTAGCCGTCGAACGTCTCGGCCGACTTGTGTAGGCTTGGATTGTAGCGCATTGTGTACACTCATCGGGCCGGCAAGGGGTAGAATCCTCGAAATTAAGCGATTCGCACAACCTTCATGAGGCGGCACGAAATGAGAAAGGCGGGAGCCATGGGCCACCCGCCTTTTTCACTTCTACTGCAAATCGCCATGCCCTCGTCACCGCTACCCTCGTCTACCAAAAGCACCCTCGCGCTCGGTCTCTGCCTCCTGCTCTGGATCGGGTTTTTTGTGGTGGGCTCCGCCGTACCCTCGGATAACCTGCTTCGTCATGTGCTCAACGAGTACAACGCGCCCCTTAACCGGGCCGGCAATCTGCTCGGGTTTGTGTTTACCTGGACCTGGAGCAACATTCTCTGGCTCTGCTGCTTCGCCTCGCTCGTGGGGGAGTACGGCCGCGGCAGCATGAGCGGCACCGCCGCGTTGCCCAGCACCACCGCCGCCATCGTCCGCGGCTTTTTTATCTTCCTTGCCATGGCTACGGGCCAACTGGTTATCGTGGGCACCATTTCCCTGCCGCCTTCGCTCATCGAAAATGCCGGCATCACCAGCGACCCGAGCATCGTCAGCCCCGGGCAGTATTTCCGGATCGCGACCTTCTGCTCGTTCCTGAGCTTTTTTGTCGGGTTTAAGCCGAGCGTGTTTACGTCTTTCCTGTCGCGGGTCGAGCGGTTCGCGAGTGAGGAGGCGGCGAAATGAAGCGCGTTTTTGCGTTGAACGTTATGGCGTTGAACGTTTGGGCGTTGAGAAATAGCCTGGCCATTGCGTAACGTTCCAACGTTCAACGTTCAACGGAAAAGTCGCATGTCAACCCTCAGAGCCGCTACCGTCCAGTTCGAGCACGCCGCCGGTGATATACGCCACAATCTGGCCATCATCGCCCGGTTTTGCGCGCAAGCGGCGGAAGCCGGCGCTTCGATCGTGGTATTCCCCGAGATGTGTATCACGGGGTACTGGCACGTCCACTCCCTGGACCGGGATGCCGTCGCGGCCCTTGCCGAGTCGATCCCAGACGGGCCTTCCACCCGGCAGTTGCTGGAACTGGCGACGCGGTACAACCTGATCGTGGGCGCCGGCCTGATCGAGCGGGCGCCGGACGGGCGGATGCACAACGCCTACGCCGTGTGCCTGCCCGACGGTGCCGTACACGTGCACCGGAAGCTGCACACGTTCGTGAGCGAGCACCTGACGAGCGGCGATGCGTACACCGTGTTCGACACACCGCTGGGCGTACGGCTGGGGGTGTTGACGTGTTGGGACAATAATCTGGTCGAGAACGTCCGCATCACGGCCTTGCGCGGCGCCACGGTATTGCTGGCGCCGCATCAGACGGGCGGGACGGCGTCGCGGAGCCCGCATGCGCTTGGGCGGATCGACCCGGGGTTGTGGCGCGATCGACACACGAATCCGGCGGCGATCGAGGCAGAACTGCGTGGGCCGAAGGGGCGCGAGTGGGTGATGCGCTGGTTGCCGGCGCGCGCACACGACAACGGGCTGTTCATTCTGTTTAGCAACGGGGTGGGGATGGATGGCGACGAGGTGCGCACGGGGGGCGCCATGATCATCGACTGTTACGGCCGGATTGTCGACGAGACGAGCCACGCTGGCGACGCGATGGTCGTGGCCGACCTCGACCTCAGCCTCATCCCGCTCGCCACCGGCCGGCGCTGGATCCGGGGCCGCCGGCCAGAGCTGTACGGCGAATTGACGCAGCCGCTCGGCTCGGAGGTTGACCCCCGGACGGCGCGTTTTTCGGATCAGCCGACCGGGTGAGGTGGAAGAAAGAGCCGTTGGCCGGCGGCATTTTTTTTCGTCAGATCTCCCGATAGGGCCCAGAATAGTCCAGAAAACGCTATTCCGTGATTGGCACGGCGATGGCTGGTAGCCAACTCATCGCATCAGACCTACGATAGTTTATCTACGCTTGTCCAGGTAGATAAAGGACCAGCCCGATCCCGTAAGATCGGGCTGTTCTTGTTTTTGGGCGGGGCGACCCGTTAAGATGCGTGGTCGAACATCCGATACCTGTTTTAACCGTATAGGTTAAGCCTGAGGCGTGGTATACAGAGTAATGGGTCCCTCTGTATGACGCGCCTCGGGTTTTTTTATGTCCGGCCGGCTCGAATGAACGAGATCTCCACAGTGTGTCCGGTTGTCTATCCGGTGGGGCGCTCCTATTTTTCGGGCTGTTTCGAAGCGGCCGGGCGCGGTAGACTCGCGACGGCATCCGGTCTTAAATCCTATCGCACCTTGAGTCACCCTTCGCTGACCATTCGGCACCTGCAGACCTACGAGGAGATCGTCGCCTGCCGCGACGTGCAGCAGGAGACCTGGGGAGAGGCGTTTGTCGACCTCGTGCCGCCGTCCCTGTTGGTCGTAACACAGAAGATTGGAGGCATCCTCGCGGGCGCATTCACCGAGTCGAACGACCTCGTCGCGTTTGTGTACGGCGTCCCGGGCCGGCGCAAGGATGTGAATATCCACTGGTCGCACATGATGGCTGTCCGGCCGGCGTACCGGGGTTCGGGCATCGGGCGGGATCTGAAGCTGTTCCAGCGCGAGTTCGTGCTGAGCCAGGGCATCCGCCGGATCCACTGGACATACGACCCCCTCGAGGCGCTCAACGCGAACCTGAATCTGAACCGGCTCGGGGCGTTTCCGGAGGAGTACGTGCGGGATCTGTACGGCGACGGCTCATCCAGCATCCTGCACTCGACGATTGGGACCGATCGGTACGTGGTGACCTGGCATTTGCTGGAGGAGGATCGCCTGGCCCACCGCGCAAAGTTCGAGGACGCCGGCGTGCTGGCCGATTTGCCCGTCGTGAACGATGCCGAGGCGATCCAGGATTGCCACGCCGTCCGCGTCGAGATCCCCGTGCACATCCAGCACGTCAAGAAGCAATCGGCCGACCTCGCCCGCGCCTGGCGGCAATCCACCCGAAAAGCGCTCGAGCTGTACCTCGGCGCCGGCTACGGAGTCGTCGGGTATTACCAGGACCC
>JBGSPJ010000666.1:0-2988 GCA_041738655.1 Rhodothermales bacterium
GCAGCCGCTGAATCTCGGCCCGGTGCGGGGCATTTTCCTGCTTGGCGAACACGAGTTGCACGGACCCTGCGACTTCTCCCATCCGCGAGGCGACCAACATCAACCGCCGACCGGTGGCGCACCCCGCCAGCACCTCGCGCCAGTAGGCACGCAGTGCTTCGTCCGTCGAAGTCGCGAGAAAGCCGACCGAGGCGCCATCGTCGATGGCGTCGCGGAGCAGGGCGATGAGCCCGCCGAGCAGCGTATCGCCGGCGGATGAGGTCGTATCGTACAATCGGATCGCGACCTCAGCTTCGGGTATCCGACTCGCCGCTTCCATTCAGCGCGCCGAGCGCCGCGCGCCGCGTTTTCGCCAGTAGCCGAAGGGCTCTTCGTGGAGGTCGCCATCGATCTCGGCGAGCCGGGCGTGGAGCCGTTCCTGCACATCGGCGACGGCCTGGTTGTAGATCGACGGCCCGATCTCCTCGAGGATATAATCCAGGAGGATGCCGGCGGCGAGGCCACCGAGCGGCTGATCCAGTTCCTCCTCCGCGTACCGCTGGATGGAGGCGATGGCGTCGTCGCGGTCGGCTTCGGAGAGTTGGATGGCCATGGCGTGGTTCGGTCAGGCGAAGGCGTTTCGGAGCAGTTCCAGGCTTTTCGGGATGGCCGTCGCGGCGTCCTCGTTACCCTCGAATTCGAGCGAGATGTACCCGTTGAAAGCGTGTTTCTTGAGCATCGCCGCGATGCGGGGGTAGTCGAGCTCCAGCGTGTACCACTTCCCGCCGCCGTAATACGTCTTGGCCTGGACGAGGATGGTCCGAGGTGCCAACTGCTCGAGTTGATCGTAAGGGTCTTCCAGGAAGTTGCCCGTATCCATCGTCACCTGGAGCCAGGGCGAGTCGATGGCCTCTACGATGCGCATCACCCCCTCGGCCGTACGCCCGAGTCCCCAGTGGTTTTCCAAACCGATCAGTACGCCGCACGCTTCGGCCGTTGGGATGCATTTTTCGATCGCATCGATCACCCAGCCAAATCCCTGCTCCTCGGTGTACCCATCCAGCACCGGCTCGATGCCCCGGTTCGCCATGAGGGCGTCAAATGAAGCCGAGGTGCCCCATCGCCCCGTGTTGAGGCGCATGGTTGGGATGCCCAGTTTGTAGGCGAGTTCGATCTGATGGATCGTTTTGTCGATCTCCTCCTGCCGTTTGGCCGCGTCGGGATAGACGAAGCCCTGGTGGGTGGAAAATCCCATGAGATCCAGCCCGTGTGTGAACGCGCGCCGTTTGATGCTCTGGAGATACCCGTTGTCCTCCGACGCCATCTGCATGAGGAGCAGTTCGACGCCGTCGAACCCCATCTCGGCCGCCTGATCGATGCAGGACTCAATCGGGGTGTCTTCTTTCGGGCCGTTAAACCGCCAGAAGGAATAGGTCGAAACCCCGAAGCGGGTGCGGCGAGTCGCCGGAGAGTCGACCGGGGCGCCGGCCGGAACGATCGGTGTCATCGGGGCGACAACGGCGGCGCCGGCGAGGGCGGCGGTCTGGAGGAACTGGCGGCGAGAGGACATGGGTGGGGAAGGCAAAAGTGAAAAGGTAAAAGGGAAAAGTGAAAAGGTAAAAGGGAAAAGTGGGGGGCGTGGGGGAAATCTGCGACATCTGGGGGTGGTATGCAAGCCGGATCCTATTCTTCGAGATCGAACGAACCCAGCGGGGCGACGATGCCATTCAGCATCGCGTCGATGCGGTGGGTGCCGGGGTAGTGTTTGCGGGTGGTTCGCTGGATCAGGGAGAGGGACTTGCTCAGCGTTGCGGCCTCCCCCGGGGCGATGTCGAGCGTCGTGAGCTTGAAGACTTTGGGACTTGAACTGCCGTTCGCCTTGACGAAATGCACGACGAAGTCGACCAAGACCCGTTGAGGGGCCGCGCTCGTGTTCGTGATCTCAAAAGCGAGCGTCACGGACTCTCCGATGGCGACGCGATCGGGCGAAATGCGGGCGTGACGGACGACCAGCGCCTCGTCGCCGGCGAACCCGAGCACCGCCAGCGCGTCGGAATCGCCGCGTTTCACGGCCGAGCGCAGGGCATGGCGGACGACCCATTGCCGGTCCTCCGAGGCGCCGGCCATCCAACGTTGGGCGATTTCGACGAGTACTTCGAGATGATCCTTCCCGATATCGTTCAGGTTGTTCGCGACGGAGCGTCGCACGTACAGCTCCGAATCGTCCTTCAACAATTCCAGCAACGCGATGACGGGCGACGGGTCCCGCTGAAAATCGCGCAGGCGCGACGCCCAGGGCAGGCGGGTGCGGGTACCTTCGGAGACGAGCCGGCGGACGTGCGGGCTCGGGTCATCCACCCATTGCCGCAGCCGGGCAAGCGTGGCCTCGGGGTGCCGTTCCAGATAGGCGCGGATGCTATACTCGGCCGAGAATCGCTGGGTGATTTCGTACTGGGCGCGGAGGGAAGGCTCGAAGTGGTCCAACCCGTAGTCGGCCACAAAAAAGACATGCGGGAGGTACAGGAACGGCGCCATCCCGAAGGACTCGGTGCCGTCGAGTTTCGGGCCCAGGGAGTTGATGAGGATTTCCACCGCCTCGGGATACTCGCCCGGCAGATGCCGGCGCAGGGCCCGGGCGATGTGGCGTCCACGGGGCATGAGTTCGAGCGGCTCGTAGCCGTCGAGCGCGGTGCGGAGGAAGGCCTCCCCGTCGAAGTCGGGATAGACCAGGGCGATCATGCCGGCGATCTTCCCGGGGATCTCAGGGCCGTACTGGTTTTTGAGGGGTTCAGCCATGGGCGTTGGAACGGTCGACCGTTACACACGGACAAAAAAACAGGCCGGGAGCGTCTACATGACGCGACGCCCCCGGCCTGGTACCTCCTGTTCTTTCGATCCGATTACATCGCGAGGTCGCGCACCGAGCCGGCGAGCATCCGCACTTTCGCGGCGTCCCTGGAGCCGGCGGCTTCGCGGTCCAGTTCGGTCGCGAGCGTCGTCAGGGCCGTG
>JBGSPJ010000678.1:0-3876 GCA_041738655.1 Rhodothermales bacterium
GGTCGGGCGCGTTGCCGGCCCGCCCGGTCGCGATGCGCTGGTTCAGCCGCGCGAGCTCGTCCAGCTGAGCGTTGAAGTCCTCCACGGTCTGCGCCAGCTCGGTGACGCTGTCGTCCTGGAGCCTGTCGATGTCGGTCGAGATCCGGTTCATCGCCAGCGTGAGGCTCTCCGCCCGGTTCTGGAGGGAGACGCGGGCGGATAGATTCGTCGGCGTATCCGCTACGTCGCTCCATCCATCCCAGAAATTATTCAGGAGGTTCGACAGCGAGGCGTCGCTGTTTACCGGGAAGAGGTTTTCGAGGGCGCTCAGGATGCGCGCCTCCTCGTCGGAGGCGCCCAGGCCGGCGTTTGCCTCCCACGTTGCGGCGGCCAGCACCTGATCCCGCACCCGTTCGATGTCGTTGATCGACACGCCGATGCCTGTGGATGAGCCCATCGGGGTGATGACCTGGATCCCCGGGCTGGCCACGGATGCCGCCTCCAGCGTCACACGCCGGCGAGAGAAGCCCTCGGTGTTCTCGTTGGCGATGTTCTGGCCGATCGTGTTGATGACGGCGCTGGTGGTGCGGAAGGACCTCCGCGTGAGCTCGATTAGCTGATTGATGCTCATGATGGGCTCTGGCTTGGACGTGATGCGAGGGGGGCGGGGCGACCGCTTACCCCATCCGATTGACGATGGAGCGTGTTTTGCCCCCGATCGTGGTTTTGCCGCGCGGCGTGTAGAGGGAGATCGGAATGGGCTGATGCACGGCCTGCACCGCCTGGATCAGCTCTTTCCCCAGATGAAGGGCGTATTGAAGCGTATAGGCCAGCTCCTCGCTTTTCTCGCGGGTCACCGCCGCCAGCTCGGTGATGGCGGTGCGTGTCTCGAGCAATGCGCGAGCGGTCTCCTCACCACCCCCCACCTGCTCCAGATGCGCGGCCAGCCGCACGATGGAAGGCCGCTCGCTCTCCCAACCGAGCGTCGCGGCGATGCCGGCCAGCAACGCCTCCTGCTCTTCGTACAGCCGGGTCAGCTCGTGCAGCCGATCGTTTGCCGTCAGCGTCGACTCGCGCACTTCGGCGGATTCGCGCGTTCGCATCGCGGCCATCTGGGCTTCGATGCTGGCTTCGAGGGCGCGGAGCGCCGCCCGGTGCTCGTCGAGTTTCGAGGCGAGGCGACGGGACTGATCGAGCAGGGTGTCGGTGGCGGTAGCAGGCGTCTGTAGTTCCATGGGATCAGGGCGTTAAGGGCTTTATGGTTGCGGCGCCGTTCGTGTCATTGGCGGCGATGTCGGACGGGTCTTCCGCGCCGGCCTGGCGCTGCCACTGGGACAGGAGCAGATCGGCCAGGCCGAAGGTCTTCTGGTCGACCAGATGCCCCGTCAACACGTCGGTCAACATGGATCGCTGGGTGTCGCCGTAGGCTTTCATCCACCCCGGTCCCTCGTCGCCGCTCAACGAGGTTTTGAAGAGGGGATCCGTGAGGGTCTTGACGAACTGCTGCACCAGCACATGCTCGAACGCCTTCGCCGCCTCCTCCGGATTGGAGGCGCGGCCCAGCAGATCCGGGCTGGCGCCACGAGCGGGGTCGGAAGTAAGGGGAGGGATTGGCATGCGTGGAATGGTTAATGGTTGATGGTTTATGGTCAATCAGGGCTGTTAACAAAATCCCGAATCGATTAAAAAAGGCAGTTTGTCATCCCGCACTTGATGCGGGATCCAGCAGGATTGCAATTCGACTGGATCCCGGGTCGGGGCCCGGGATGACAATAAAGTGGTAGTTGGCGTTTTGTTAACACCTCTGATGGTCAATTGTCAATTGTCATTGTTTATCAGCATACGATCATCGATCATCGACCATTGACCATCGACCATCGATCATAGAATAATCAGCTCACCCTGAAGCGCCCCGGCGCGTTCGATGGCCTGGAAGATGCCGATCACGTCGCGGGCGGTGAGGCCGAGTTCGTTGAGGGCCGCGGCAAGCTGGTTGACGTCTGCGTTCGGGGCGAGGACGACGGACCGGGTGCCGCTTTCTTCGATGTTGGCCGTGCCGGCAGCGCCCTGAACGGTTTCGCCCTGAGCGAGCGGGTTTGGTTGCGAGACGAAGGGGTCGACCTGCGTCGAGATCACGATGCTGCCATAGGTGAGCATCACCTCGCTGACGCGGACGTTGCCGCCGGCGACGATGATGCCGGAGCGCTCGTTGACGACCAGCCGCGCCGGCACGTCGACGCTGATCCGCAGATCCTCCAGGGAGGCCATCAGTCCGGGCACGCCGCCCACGTCGGGCGGCATCACGACCCGCACCAGGCCGGCGTGCTCCACCGTCGCGGCGTCCGCGTATACAGCGTTTATCGCATCGGCGACCCGGAGGGCGTTGGTGAAGTCGGGCTCCTTGATGAGCAACCCGATGTCGGTCCGGTTTGCGAAATTGAGCGGCACCTGCCGCGCGACGAGCGCCCCGTTGGGGATGCGGCCCGTGTTGGTGTGGTTGATCTTCACCGACGACCCCAGGCTGGACGCCAGCACGGCGCCCGTAGAGATCGGACCCTGCGCCATGGCAAACACCTCGCCGGTCACCGGATTTTGCAGCGGCGTCTGGATCAGGATGCCGCCCGAGAGGCTCGTGGCGTCGCCAATGGCGGACACCGTGGCATCGATGAGGCTTCCGGGGCTGCTGAAGGGGTCCAGCACGGCGGTGACGATGACGGCCGCCGCGTTGCGCGAGGCAAGCTGCTCGGGGTCCACGGCGATCCCGAACCGCTGCAGCATGTTGGCGATACTTCGGATCGTATGCGGCGAGCCCCGCTCCCCACGGGCCCGGTCGCCGGTGCGGTCCAGGCCCACCACGAGGCCGTACCCTGTCAGCTGCGTGGGGGAGGTGGACTCGATCGAGACCAGGTCCTTGAGCCGCACTTCGCCGGCATTCTGCGCCCGCGCCGCCGGCGCCAGGAGCAGGGCCAGGACAAGCATGGCGAAAGAAGTAAACCGTTTTTCAGACATCCTTAAACCTTACACGTTAAACCTTGAACCCTAATTCTGCATCCCCACATACGCCGCCGCCCCGATCGCGATCACCGTCGCGATGCCTGTCAGAGCGCCGGGGCCGAGGAAGGCGCGTTTGACGCCGCCGGCGCGTTTGTAGACGATATTGGCGTTGGCCAGCTGGTACGAGAGGACCGAGTTGTCGCCGAGGATGTCGAACGGACGCACCATCCCGCGCACCTCCATCAGGTGCGTCTCGCCGTTGACGTTGAGGCTGCGCTCGCCCTGGACGACGAGGTTGCCCGAAAGCGAGTCCACTGCGACGATGATCGCCGTCATGGTGCCCCGGAGGAGGTCCGACTGGACGCTCCCGTTCCGGCGTTCGGCGTCGTTCTGGAACGAGGCGTTCACCCCGAACTGGCCGTTCAGCGTCGCGCCGGCGTCGAGGCCGCTGCCGCTGTCGAGGTTGGACCGGCTGCTGCGCTCCCACTGGCTCTCGCGCTCGGCGGCGGTCCGCTCGGCGAGGTTGATCGTGATCGCATCCCCGATCCGGTAGGCCTTGATGTCCGCGAACATCGAGCGCTGGGCGGTGGCCAGGGAGGGGAAGAGGAACGACAGCGTCACGAGTCCGCTCAGGATCAGAATGCGTCGGGTGTTTTTCATCGGTTACTTCAGGGTTTCGATCCAGTCCGCGGCGCCGGGGCCGGTGAGGCGGACCTTGTACATGGTTTTTGTCGCCGGCGCATACAGCCGAATGCTGTCGCCGACAAAGCCGGGCGATCGGGCCTGGCCTTTAATAGAGAGGAGTAGATGCTCTCGCCGGTACGTCATCTCCACCGGTTCGCCGGTGGTGGCCGCGTAGGCCGGCCGCACGTCGTCGCGCTGCAGGGCGCGGTCCGCGCCGAG
>JBGSPJ010000703.1:0-5111 GCA_041738655.1 Rhodothermales bacterium
GCGGCGGCGCGGGCGCGGAAGTCGTCGGCCTGGAGCGTCTGGCGCAGCAGGTCTTCGTCGACCGCGTTCAGCCCCCATGACGTCCACAACGCCTCGAGGACGTGATGCTCGTAACGCGGGTCGGCGGGGTCGAGGCCGGCCGCCCAGGCCTTGAGTTTTGGCAGCACCTCGGCGGCGGGGTATTCGCGCAGCTCGCGGCGGGTACGGTAGCGGGTGCGGAATTCGGGCAGCTTGAGGTTCTCAAGGAGTTCGTCGATGCTGGCGCCGTCCACCTTTGCCGGCACGACGAGCGGACGCGACGGGTAGGTGATCCGGTAGATGCGGCCGTGGACGTGGTCGCGCAGCGGGTCGCGCGCGTTGTGCTGCATGTGGCCGATGAGCACGTTGTGCCAGTCGATGAAGTACAACGAGCCGTCCGGCGCGAACTCCATATCCACCGGGCGGAAGTTGGGGTCGGTGGAGGTGACAAGATCCACCCGGTGCCGGGTAGCGTAGCCGGTGCCGTCGTCCGCGACGGCGTGCATCTTCATCCCCAAAAACCCGATGGTATTGTTGATCAGCAGGTCGCCCTGGACCTCCTCCGGGAAGTGCCGGCTCGAGACAAACTCCAGCCCGGACGTCGGCCGCACCCGGTGGGCCTCTTCGATCAGGTTTTTGGACTTATGCGTGGCCTCGCCGTAGCGCGGCTTCACCGAGCCCGGCTGCATCCAGCGAACGTCCGGGCCCGAGGTTTCGGCGAAGAAGTTCTGCCCCCACTCGTCGAACGCGATGCCCCACGGGTTGGGGATGGACAGCTGGGCGACGCGCTCCAGGTGTTTCCGCTGCGGGCTGTAGCGGAAGAAACCGCCGTTGGTGCCGCGGACGGGGCCGTACGGGGTTTCGACACTGGTGTGCAGGAAGACGCCTTCGCCCATATAGATGGCGCCCGAGGGGTCGGCCGCGAAGGCGCTGATGACGTGGTGCGTGTCGTGGTCGTCGAAGCCGCTGAGGATGATCTCTTTTGTATCGGCCCGGTCGTCGCCGTTGGTGTCGGTGAGGAGGACGAGGTTGGTGCCCTGGGAGACGTAGACGCCCTCTGGGGCGAACTCGAAGCCGACGGGGATGTGGAGGCCGCCGGCGAAGACGGTCTCTTTATCGGCCTTGCCGTCGCCATCGGTGTCTTCGTAGATGAGCAGCTTGTCGTCTGGCTTGGGGTCGCCCGGCTTCCAGTGCGGGTAGGTGGGCATGACGGCCACCCAGAGCCGGCCTTTGTTGTCGAAAGAGATCTGGACGGGGTTGGCGAGGTTGGGGAATTCGACTTCCGAGGCGAACAGATCGATCTTATAGCCCTCCGGCACGGTGAGACGGTCGAGCGCGTCCTGGCCGTAGAGGTATTCGGTCGAACCGTTGCCGCCGTTCGGATCCTCGTAGTTGGTGGCGACGGGCGGCAGCGGGAGCGTTTTTGCGTCGGCCGCGGCGAGGTCCATCCGTTCGCCGCGGGTGGCCATCCAGATAGCGGTATCGCGGATGGCCGTCATCTGGCGGATTTTCTCGAGTTCGAACGGGTAGTTATCCGGCCCGAACGGGTTGTACCGCCGGCCGAACACGTGCACCCCGTTGGGGATCTTGAAGTCGTTGTGCCAGAACCAGTTCTTTTCGAGGACGGCTTCGCGGACGAGGTCGCGGTTGGCCGCGGCGGGGGGGCGGACCTTCCCGAACACGGCGTCTGTCACGAGCGTGGCGAAGCGGGCGTAGCCGGCGTCGTTGAGCTGGACGCCGTCGATCGTGAGCGCATCATCCCCCTCAAACCATCCGAGCGTGGGTGCGAAGGCGTCGAGGATGTAGACCTGATTGGCGGCGGCCACTTCGCGCATGGCGTTGGTGTAGAGGGCCAGGTTGGCGTTTTCGCTGGTGCCGTCCGGCAGGTCGAAGCGGTCGGTCAGATCCTCGTAGGCGATGGGGGAGATGAGCGCGAGGCGCGGGGGCGATTCGCCGTTGTAGCGTTGGGCAAGGGTGTGTTTGATAAACGCGTCCAGCTCGGCTTTGTAGGTAGCGAGGCCATCGGGGCCGGCGTAGGATTCATTGAATCCGAAAAAGGCGAGGATGACGTCCGCCCCGAGGCGGGTAAGCCACTGGTCGGGCGTTTCGAGGTGGCCTTCGCTGCCCGAGGGCGTGGCGTTTTCCGTCTGGAATTGCTCGGCGCCCGGGAAGGCCCAGGGGTCGTTGCGGCCGGAGTGGGGGCGGAAGCCGGGCGTGTCGCCGCCGTCGCACATGTTGCGGACGGTGAGCAGGCTATCCGGGAAGCGGACCTGCAGTTCGGTCTCGAAATGCCCGTAGTTCATCATGCGCGAGCACAGGTTGTTGCCGATGAGCATGATGAGGTCGCCGGCGCGGAGGGGGAGTCCGGCGTCGCCCGATGGTTGGCAGCCGATGGCGAAGAGGGCAAGGCACACGGCGCCAGCGAGGATGGATAGCGCGCGAGTCGTCACGGTATTCATGGGGATGGAGGGAGGTGAAGGCGGATGTCCCGGGAAGATACACATTCTTGCGAACAACGAAACGGCGGGCTATACTCCAGCACACGCGTTTCTAAAAACGCCCTTTTGCACCCGATCGCCCCCATCGCGAACGTTTCCTATGAGTATCCTCGACCCCCTGGACTGGATCGTCGTTGCCGGCTACTTCCTCGTCATCCTCGGCCTCGCCTGGTGGGTGATCCGCCAGAAGACAGACACCACCGCGGACTACTTCCTCGCCGGCCGGCACCTGGGCTGGCTCATTGTCGGGGCCTCCATCTTTGCCTCCAACATCGGCTCCGAGCATCTCGTCGGGCTGGCGGGCGCCGGGGCGACGGATGGCGTCGCGCTGGCGCATTACGAGTTACACGCCTGGTGCTTGCTGGTGCTCGGGTGGATCATGGCGCCGTTTTACATGCGGTCGCAGGTGTTTACGATGCCCGAGTTTCTGGAGCGTCGTTTCTCGCCGGCCTCGCGGACGCTGCTGTCCATCATCTCCCTCGTGGCCTACGTGCTCACCAAAATCGCCGTGGGCATCTTCGCCGGCGGCGTCGTCTTCAGCGTTCTGCTCCCCGAGATGTCGTTCATGGGGCTGAACAGTTTCTGGCTGGGATCGATTCTGGTGATCGTATTTACCGGCGTGTACACGGCGATGGGCGGGATGCGCGCCGTAGCCTACACCGAGGCGCTTCAGACGCTGATTCTGGTGCTGGGCTCGTTCCTTGTGTTGATCTACGGGCTGAAGGCGATCGGCGGCTGGGATCAGCTGTACGCCGTCCTCGGCTCCGAGATGTTCAACCTGTGGAAGCCGATGGTGCCGATGGGGATGGAGTCCACCTGGGCGCCCGTGAAAGGGGCAAACGAGATGGCCTGGTACTTCAACAACCAGTATCCGTGGCTGGGGATGCTGTTCTGCGCGCCGATCATCGGGTTATGGTACTGGACGACTGACCAGTACATCGTCCAGCGCACGCTCGGGGCGGCCAACATCACCGAGGCGCGTCGCGGCACGATCGCGGCGGCGGTGCTGAAGCTGCTGCCGGTCTTCATATTTATCGTCCCGGGCATGATCACGTTTGCGCTGGCAAAAACGGGGCAGGTGCCGGCGTTCCAGGATGCTTTGCTCGACGCCAATGGCGAGCTGATCCGCGAAAACGCGCAGGCGGCGTTTCCGATGCTCGTGGCGCACGTGTTGCCCGCCGGCGTCCGCGGCCTCGTCGTCGCCGGCCTACTGGCCGCGCTGATGAGCTCGCTCGCCGGCGTGTTTAACGCGTCGTCGACCCTGTTTACGATGGACTTCTACAGCCGCTTCCGCCCCAACGCCTCCCAGCAACGGCTGGTGTGGATGGGCCGCGTGGCGACGGTGGTGATGGTGATCGTCGGCCTCGCGTGGATCCCGGTCATCCAGGGTGGACGTGGGTTGTACGACTACCTCCAGGGCGTCCAGGCCTACCTCGCGCCGCCCATCTTCGTGGTCTTTTTCCTCGGGGTGTTCAACAAACGCCTGAACAAAGAAGGATGCCTCGCGGCGCTGATCGTCGGGTTTGCGCTCGGGCTCTTCCGTCTGGCGGTGGATACGCCGGTTGCCCTTGGCGATGGATTCAGTTACGCGGAGGGTTCGTTCCTCTGGATCATCAACAACATCTTTTTCCAGTACTACAGCCTGATCATCTTCCTGGTCTGTATCGCCGTGATGGTGGGCGTCAGCTACGCGACGCCGGCGCCGTCGTACGAAAAGATCAGCGGCCTCACCTACGGCACCCTCACCTCCGAGGATCGAGCCCGTACCCGCGCCAGCTGGGATATGAAGGATGTCGCGGCGACGGGGCTCGTGCTGGCGCTCATCCTGGCGGCGTATGTGTATTTCACAGGATGATCCATGGTTGATCAGGAGTGTTAACAAAATTCCGAAACGACTAAAAAAGGCAGTTTGTCATCCCGGGCCCCGACCCGGGATCCAGCAGGATTGCAATTCGACTGGACCCCGGATCAAGTCCGGGGTGACACATCATTAGCCACCGCGTTGCGGACCGCCGGCGCCACGACCGTCCCAAACAGCTCGATCGACCGCATGATCTGGTCGTGCGGAAGGGTGCCGACGCTGAACTGGATGAGGAATCGCGTCATCCCGAAGAGGGAATGTTCGTAGAGGATCTTGTCGATCACCCGTTGCGGGCTGCCGACGAGGAGCGCGCCGGTGGGGTCGAGCTGCGCGTTGAAGTCGGCCCGGGTGGTGGGCGGCCAGCCGCGTTCGCGGCCGATGCGGCTCATCACCTCGGAAAAGAAGGGGAAGGATTGATCGGCGGCGAGCTGGTCCGTGTCGGCGATGAAGCCGTGGGAGTTGATGCTGATGGGTAGCGTGGCTGGGTCATGGCCGGCTTCAGCCGCCGCGACACGATAGATGTGAGCCAATTGGGCAAAGCGTTCGGGCATGCCGCCGATAATCGCAATCGCCATTGGCAGGCCCAACGTCCCGGCCCGCACTGCCGATTGGGGTGTACCGCCGACGGCAATCCAAATCGGGATCTGCGTCTGTTGTGGGCGCGGATAGATACCAGCATTCTCCAGGGGCGGGCGGTGCCTGCCCGACCAAGTGACGAGCTCCGCTTCCCGAAG
>JBGSPJ010000673.1:0-4125 GCA_041738655.1 Rhodothermales bacterium
GCGACGTCGGCCGGGTCGTGCGCGAGCGTGGCGCCGGCTTCCACCAGCGCCTCCGAGCGGGCGGCCGTGCGATTCCAGACACATACAGAGAAGCCGGCCTTGAGGAGATTGGCGGCCATGCCGCGCCCCATGATGCCGAGGCCGATAAAACCGACGGAAGGTGTCATAAGCTTGAATTCAGGATACACGGTGAATGGCCGCATGATAGGGGAAAAGCCATCGCGCAGCAACCCGGAGTAGCGCCGGCGGCGCTCGATACGGGACAAATGGCGCACCGGGGTTGCGCGGAAAACCGCGGCGGTCTGCGCGCAACGCGAATCGTCCATCCGCGTGTGTTGCCTATCATATCTCTACCCACTGCCCATCCTCCCTGCAAACCCCCATCTGCAATGAACCTGCTCCGTATCAACGATCAGCTTCTGAATGTGGACCTGATCCAGACGGTGAAAATCCGTGGCAACGAGATCACGCTGTACCTGCTCGATCTCGAAATCCATTTCCGAGGCGAGGAGGCGGTGGCGCTCCAGCACTGGTTGCTCAACAATGCCCGGGACCTCTCGAACCAGAAAATGAGCCAGGCGCTCGAGCCCGTGGTCGCTCCTTCCGGCTTTGCATCGGGAGATGGTGCGGCAAATTCTGGCGTGCAACTGTTCAAAATGCCGCTTCCATAACAGGCTCTTCACCGGTTGGTTACAAATGACCTAACCAACCTGTGTCGAAAGTGTGGAATCTTTGCCGCAAAAGCATGGAGTCTGCCGCAAGCCCGCTTGAATGTGGCGAAATTCAAGCAATAACGCGGCTCGCAAGAGGCTTTGTTCGTGCGTGGGATGCTCCCCTACATGGCGCGACTTCTTTTGAGCCAAAAGTAGATAGATGACTCGAATATCATTGGTTATACTAGGTTCGATCAGTTACAACCTGCAGGCACCTGTAAGGATGTCGACACACGGGACCGGTCATTTTTGACACCGGACGCTCCTTCTACTGGAGCTTCTGGATGATAGAGGGACCCTGGACCAGGTGATGTCGCCCGAGTATGGGAAACGTTTTTGCAATGGGCCGGCTGACAACAACTCATCTGCCGATCAACTTCGATCGGCCGGTGCTCTTTCCAAACGGTGAACGGTATGAGTGAACAAAACAACGTACAGGCGACCGCCGGCGAGCAGTTGCTCGAGACGGCTGAAAAGAAGGCCATCTCGCGCCGCTCCATGCTGCGCGCCGCCTGGGCGCTGCCCGTGATCGCGGCTGTCCCGCTGCTGAATACGGCTTCCGCCATGAGTGCCTACAACTGCGACCGCAATCTCCAGCGCTTCCTCGATGCCCTCCAGTCGGGCGATCGTCAGGGTGCCGCGGCGATCCGCGCCGAGTTGCAGGCCAATGGGTGCCGCTGCTAATCCCGCACGGTGTGCGCAAGTGCATCGCGGGGAGGTAGTTGCACGGTTTTGACCAGGCAATAAAAACCTTTCGAGGTATAACCTATGCTAGAAAACAACACACACGAAGTGACGCCGGCCACGGATCAGTTGCTCCATGCGGCTGAAAAGAAGGCTTTCTCGCGTCGCTCCATGCTGCGCGCCGGCTGGGCCCTCCCCGTGATCGCGGCCACGCCGCTGATGAACACGGCTTCGGCCATGAGCGCGTTCAACTGCGACCGGATGTTCGACAAGATGATCGACTCGATCAACTCCGGCGACGTCGAAAAGGCGCAGAAGACGCTCCAGCAGTTGCTCGACAACGGCTGCCGCTTCTAACCGAGCGCGTCTCGCTGACATCGGCCCGGCTCATCGAAAGATGGGCCGGGCCGTTCGCTTTTCAGGGGGGATGGTGTGCAATCTGCGGATGTGCTGTATTTTCGGGTGAGTTGAACGTTCCTCATCCAATCCGATTCCTCATATTCCGTGAAGCGCTTCGCCTGCCTTATCCCACTCGTCGTTTTTGCCGCCTGCTCCACCACGCCCACGGACCCCGCACGGGTTCTCGTGTTCACTGCCGCCGAGGGCTATCGCCACGCCTCGACCGACGCCGGCGTCGCCGCCCTCCGCGCCCTCGGGGCCGACAACAACATCTCCGTCGAAGCCACGGACGATCCCGCCACCCTCACGGAACGCACACTCCGCGACGTCGATGCTGTCGTCTTCCTGCATACCACCGGTGATGTCCTCAACTATGCGCAGGAGGCCGACCTCGAGCGCTTCATCCAGGCCGGCGGCGGCTTCGTCGGCATCCACTCGGCCATCGAGACGGAAACCGACTGGCCCTGGTTCACCCGCCTCGTCGGCGCCCGCTACCACAGCCACCCCGCCGCGCCCTCGAACGTGCAATCCGCTACCCTGCGCGTGGCCGACGCCGCACACCCGGCCACGGAAGCGCTGCCGGCTTCCTGGAGCCGCGCCGACGAGTGGCCGAACTTCGCCGACGTCTCGCCGGACATCCGGGTCCTCCTCACGGTCGATGAATCCTCCTACGAGGGCGGCATCCACGGCGACACCCACCCGGCGGCCTGGTACCAGGACTTCGACGGCGGCCGCTCGTTCTACACCGCCGGCGGCCATACGGCCGAGAGCTTCGACGAGCCCGACTTCCGCGCCCACCTCCTCGGCGGCCTCCGCTACGCTATCGGTGAGGGGATGTTGGACTACTCCCGCGCCCGCACCCGCCGGCCGCCGGAGGAACGCCGCTTCGTGCAGACCATCTTCCTCGAAAACCTCGACGAACCCACCGAGCTGGAGCTCCTTCCCGATGGCCGCATCCTGTTCGCGGAACGCAAAGGCGCGCTGAAGCTGTACGACCCCGCGACCGCCGCCGGCCGGCTGGTCGAAATGATGGAGGTCAACACCACCCACGAAGACGGTCTCATGGGCCTCGCGCTCGACCCGAACTACGCCACGAACAACTGGATCTACCTGTATTATTCGGTCCCGGGCGACGAGCCCATCCAGCAGCTCTCCCGCTTTGTGTTCGACGGCCAGACGCTCGACCGCCCCAGCGAAAAGAAGATCCTCGAGGTGCGCACGCAGCGCCAGGAATGCTGCCACACCGGCGGGTCGATCGAGTTCGGGCCGGATGGCAACCTCTTCCTCTCCACCGGCGACAACACCAACCCGTTCTTTTCGGATGGATACGCCCCCATCGACGAACGCGCCGGCCGCAAACCGTTCGACGGCCAGGGCGGCCCCGGCAACACCAACGACCTCCGCGGCAAAATCCTGCGCATCACCCCGCAGGCGGATGGGACCTACACGATCCCCGAAGGGAATCTCTTCCCCGTCGGCGACTCGCTTTCCCGCCCGGAAATCTATGTGATGGGCAACCGCAATCCGTACCGGATCAGCATCGATCAAAAAACCGGCTTCCTGTACTGGGGCGAAGTCGGCCCCGACGCCGGCGAGGACAATCCCCTCCGTGGCCCCCGCGGCCACGACGAGGTGAACCAGGCCCGCCAGGCCGGCAACTTCGGCTGGCCGTATTTTGTGGGGGATAATAAGCCGTACCGCGATTACAACTTCGCGACAGGCAATACCGGCGATCTGTTCGATCCCGCCGCCCCGATCAACGACTCGCCCAACAACACCGGCCGGCGCGAGCTCCCGCCGGCGCAAAAGGCGTTTATCTGGTACCCCTACGCCGAGTCGCCCGAGTTTCCCATCGTAGGCACCGGCGGGCGTAACGCCATGGCCGGCCCGGTGTTTTACGCCGACCTGTTCACTCAGGGCCCGGGCACCTTCCCCGAGTACTTCGACGGGAAGCTGTTTGTGTACGACTGGATCCGGGGCTGGGTGCTCAACGCCACGATGGACGACGAAGGCGACCTCGTCAAGCTCGACCCGTTTATGCCGGGCACCCGTTTCCGGAATCCGATCGACATGATGTTCAGCGATTCCGGCGTGCTCTACCTGCTGGAATACGGCACCGGCTGGTTCACCCGCAACGTAGACGCCCGCCTGAGCCGGATCACCTACGAGCGCGGCAACCTGCCTCCGGAAACCTCCGCCACGGCCGACCGCCTCGAAGGCGCCGCGCCGTTCACGGTGGCGTTTTCAGCCGGCGCCACGGATCCTGATGGCGATGCCCTTTCGTACGCCTGGCGTATGCTGGGCGATGACGCCGTCCAGGCCACCACCG
>JBGSPJ010000019.1:0-5152 GCA_041738655.1 Rhodothermales bacterium
GAGCCGCGCAGTTCACCGCCGCCGGCATACCACCGGTTGCGGTTGCCCGGCCGCGGGTCCTGGGCGATGGCGGTGATGTTCAGCATCTCCTCTGTGTCGCTCCGAAGCGTCCAGCTAACGCCGGCGTTGGTGGATTTCCAGATTCCTCCGGTGACGCCGGCGGCCAGGATCGTGTTCGGGTTCGCGATGTCGACGGCCAGCGCGCGGGTGCGGCCACCGATGCCGGAAGGGCCGGCTTCGTGCCACGAGAAGAGCGCCATGGCGCCGGATTTTGCGGGCACGTCCTCCCGCCGGGGAAGGGTGCGTGCAAATGCCATCTCGCGGGCGCGGATCCGCTCGGGAATGGAGCCCGTCGCCGGGTCTCGCAGCATCTGATGGAAGTACGCATCGCGCGCGCGACGGGTCAGGGCTTTTTCTGCCTTGCGGTCCGGCGACTCTTGCCCGGTCGTGGCAGGGTCCGTCGCCGGTGCCTCCATCCGGTATCGTAAAAACAAAACCGTGGACACCATCAAGAGAAGGACCACTACGAATCCGGAGATCAGCGTCTTTTTCATGCGAGCAAGCCGGCGCCTGCGGGGCCGGGAAAGGGTGAACGTCAGAGCGGCAGGACCAGCGGAGGATATGAAGCGTAGTTCCGCGGTCCATGTAGCGCATCCGGCAGGTCCAATTCCATGCCACCGGTTGCGCCTGCGTGTGCTCAGACCGTTCGCCCCTTCCAGGAGACGTTCCCTCTGAGATGCGCCAGAGCCGAATCCACCTGTACTATCGATGCGACGGCATACGAAAGCGGGGCAAGGGCGCTCACCCAGAACGGCATCCCGCTTTTTCTATCACTCAACAGCTTGCCCAGATAAACCATCGCCAGGGGGGCCCAACCGAAAAGTGGTGCCAGCGTGTAGGTCACCAGGAATAACAGGAAAAGGGGGACAAAGGGGGATGCCCTCCCCCCGAGCAACAGATAGGCATTTTTTCGGAAGCCGGCCCACGCCTCACCCAACGAACCGTACATGTAGACGGCGATCGCGTCGCGGGCCTCGACGAGGGTTGGGATGACGCCCACGCTTTTCAGGTACCGGCCGATCATCACGTCTTCCAGGACTTCCCGGGCCACGGCCCGATGGGGCTCGTGCTGGCGGTAAAGCGGGGCGGAAATCATCCAGCATTGCCCGTTCAGCGCTCCGAGATGGCGCGACGGTAGCCGGCGCACTAGCGGCCAGGGCAGTCCCGCCAGGATGGCGTACGGGAGCACGCTTACGAGGAGCAATCCACCGCCGCGGTACTGTGGAAGCACCGTAAGAACCCCGGGGTGAGGCATGGCCTCATGATGGGCGACGAGCCGGCCGAGGGCCCCGGGGTCGAGTAGTTCAGCGTCGGCATCCAGGAACAGGTACCGGTCGCCGGCGGCCGGCCGGGTGGCCTGATAAAGTGCGTGGACCTTGCCGATCCAGCCGGGGGGCGGACCTTCTCCGCGCAGGGTGATCAGCCGGGGATCAGCCATTTCGCGTAATACGGCCGGTGTCGCATCCTCCGAACCATCGTCGTAGACAATGACCTGAAAGCGGGGGTAGTTCTGCTTGAGCAGGCTCGGCAGCAGCCGGCGCAGATTGGCCTCTTCGTTTCGCGCGGGGATGATGATCGACACCAACGGATGGACAGCGATCGCGTCGGTGTGGGAGAGGCGGGTGGAACGGCGAAGGAGGTACCAGACATTGCCGGCATAAATGCCCAGCATCACCAGATGGAAGATCACTATGAACAGCGTCATCGCAGGTACCGCTCAAACAGCCGCCGGCTGAACCGCAGGTCCCAGGCCTCGTCGGGGCTCTTTCGGCCTTCAAACAGGAGGGTCGTATGGGCTGGTCGCGCGCTCCGCAGGTCCGTCCACAGACGCTCCAGGCGTTGGTGTTCGTCGCCGGTGGACTGTTCGTGGGGATCGCCGGCATGGATGAGGGCGGTGGGGAGCGACTCGCCCCACCAGGTGACGTGCAGCGCCACCGGTACCCAGAGGCGTGGCGGCAGGATGCGATCGAAGCGGGCGAACCCTTCGCTGCCGAAGGGCTGGATCCCTTCTTCGGGGGCATGGAGCCGTGCCTCGGGGAAATAGGCCAGGCCGGACATCGGTTGCCGGCGCATGCGGGCCACGGTCTGCCGAACGGTCGTCAGGCGACGGGCGGGGTCGTCGGCCGGGAAGGGCATGGCGCCGCAGGCGGCAAACATGGGGAAGCGGTCCCAGTCTTCCATCCAGACGGTAAACGACCGGCCGAGGCCTCGCTGGAGCGCGCACCACAGTAGGTGTCCGTCGAAGAAATGGTGGTGATTGGCGTACAACGCCACGGGTCGATCTGCCGGCCAATCGGGCGGCCCGCCCACCCAGCAGACGCGCCTGAACGCCGAGGTAAGTCCGCTCAGCACCAGACGGGTCACCAGAAATTGCATCATGCCGTAAGGCGGGCCGGCGAGCGCCCCATCAGACGCCGTTTGCGCCGCTCGTAGGTGTCAAAAACGAGGAGCTGCATTTTTTTAGCCCGACTAGTATACGCCCGCCCGCTCAGATTGTCGTAATCGCGACGTCGGATTTCGTTCAGGATTTCACGGTAGATGCGGGCGGCGGCTTCGATGCCCGGACGGACGGATCGGTTGAGCGCACCGATGCCGGCTTTGCCGCTGACGAAGTATCGCTCGGCCATCTCCATCATATACTCCATCAGTTCAGGATACCCTTCTGGAGCCATTAAACGGGAAAAATCAGCCCCGGCGCAGCCGAATTGCTCGAGCGCCGTCTGCGGGAGATAGACTCGGCCCAACTCGCGCGCATCCTCGCCGACATCGCGCAGGACGTTTGTGATCTGCATGGCGATGCCGAGGTCGCGCGCCGGCGCCTCCAACCGGGGCAGGTCCGAGCGATCATCGATCAAAAAGGGTAACATCATCGCTCCAATGCTCCCCGCCACGAGGTTAGCGTACCGGATCAGGTCATCCTCCGTCTGGATGTGGATACCCCGAAGATCCCACTCTGCCCCGTCGATGAGTTCATACAAGGGTGGCAAGTGGAGCGTGTGGCGTTCGTGTAACTCGGCGAGACGTCGCCAGATGAGGCCATTGGCTGGCGGATGGCCGGCAAACGTGTCGTCGAGGGCCTTGCGGGCGGTCGCGAGTTCGCGAAGCGCCGTTTCGCGGGCGGCGGCGTTCGTCGCACTGTCCGCCATGTTGTCGATCGTCCGGCAGTAAAAATAAAGCGTCGCGATCGGCATGCGCATGGGCCCGGGCAGCAGCCGCGCCGCGAACGAGAAGGTGCGCGAGTAATAGCGGAATACGTTCCAGATATGGGCATCTTCCCATGCCCGACGCATCCGGGGCGACGCTGATGCAGTAGGGGAGCCTTCGGGCTCGTTGAGCGATACTACCTGCGTCGTAATGGCGTATTTCATGCAGGAATTCGTCGTTTCGAAGGTAGCTGGGTGTTTCGGATCGGGTGACGGACGCGTTCAGGAGGGCACGGCTGCCGGTGCGGGTCTGGACACGGTTCGGCTCAAAAGGAGCGGAATGGCGGTGGCGACGAGGCCCGCGGCGACGGCGCCATAGAGCCCATACAACAGCGAAATGATCAGTGGGAACGCGCAGTTGAGCAGGTAAAACACCGGGGTCCACGCGTGGTACAGCGTCCTGCCTCGGAAGAGCAGGCTGTAGACCCCCATGATGAGAAGCGAGACGATGAACCAGCCGGCCCAATTGGTCAGCGGCATCCCGTAAAAGAACCCGCCTCCCGGATAGGACCAGAACGGAAACGCCCGGCTCATCGCGGGATCGAGGGAGACATCCCACAGCACCATGAAGGCTGCGGCAATCGGTATCCGAGCGAAATCCCGTGGCGTCACCCGCCCGGCCAACTCAAAGCTCACGATCGACATCGCGAACCACGACGGCGGGATGAAATAGGGCACATGGTCCAGTATCTTCGGGCCCAACCAGAACGTGTAGGCATAGGCGCCGAAGGGGAAGCCGGTGGTGGTGCCGATCAACTCGCTCGCGCCTCCAATGCCGCTGCCGGCGATAAAGGCCAGGGCCGTCGTCTTCCATCCGATCGAAGGGCCGTACAAGAGGATGGGGATGAACGGCAGAACCGCCATGTACGTCCAGGTTGGAAATTTGACCAGGGTAGGATAATATGGCCCGAAAAGCGCCATGCTTGAAGGGAAGAGCTTCAGCAGCAGGCTGCCGCCGATACTAAATCCCATGGCGGCAATAAACGCGATGGCGAGACCTCGCAGCCAGCGAGAATCCGACGACTCGCCGGCGGGTAGCCATGTGTAGGAAGAGATCATGGGGTGGAGGTTTGTTTACCTGGTTGAATTCGGTCGGGCGCTCCGGCCACAGGGGTAACGGTTAGTATGGTTGTTGTACTCGCTCCCGAATATCTTCCCGGATGCGCATTTGTTGCCATGATGCGAAGCGCCGATACGGTGGTGCTGGCGGATACCTACCAGTATAGCCGGCAATCTTTCCACAACCGCACGAGGGTACGTACCCCTCAGGGCTGGCAGTGGCTCTCGGTGCCGCTGGTCGGCGGGCAACACGGCCGGCCGATCCTGGAGACGCGGATCGACAACCGGACGCCCTGGCGCGAGCGCCACACCCGATCGATTCGGTACAACTACAGTTCGGCGCCGTTTTATGACTATTACATCGAGCCGTTGCTTCGAATACAGCAGACGGACTGGCTCACGCTGAGTGAGGTGTGCTGCGCGGGCATCGAATGGCTGGCCCAAACACTGGCGCCGGCGGCCACGGTCATTCGAGCCTCGGCTCTCGCCGGCGCGCCGGCTACGCTGCCCGGGATCGTCGAGGTTCTGGCGCGCGGCGATGTGCTTATGAGTGCCTCCCGATGGCGCCAGGATGGAGGACGGGTCAATGACCCCGTCGTGGCCACGTTCGAAGAGGTGAGGTACCCTCAGAATTTCCCGGGGTATGAACCCGGGATGTCCGTGTTAGACATGCTGTTTGCCTGCGGTCCCGACACCGGGCGCCGGCTCGATGCCGGCCTGACGGTGGAGCGGATTCGGCCGGGCTGATACGTGTAACGGGCAGGTCGTTGCGTTCAGATCGTGGGCAACACCCTGTCCATGCGCGCCGCGATGTCGCGCAGGCGCGCGGC
>JBGSPJ010000025.1:0-3469 GCA_041738655.1 Rhodothermales bacterium
GTCGGCGCCGACGATGAGGGGGTAGGCCCCGCTGGAGCCGTCCGCGAAGGTGGCCGAAGCCTGGCCGGCCTCCTGGCGGATGCCGGTAACCGAGGTCCCCATCCGAAAGACGACGCCGGCGGCGACGGCCGCCTCGTACAGGATGTCGTGCAGGATCTTCCGCGAAATGCCGTTATGGCTGGGGAATCGTCCCATCGGCGGTGTGCCGGTCTCGCCGATGGGCTGCCCGAGGGGGGTGCAGAGTTTGACTTTCCCGTACGGCGAGCCGCGGCGCATCGTCTCGTCCGCCACCCCGATAGCGTCGAGGGCGCGCAGGGCATTCGCCTGCTGGATGATGCCGACGCCGTAGACCTGGTAGACGGACTGGGACTCGACGATTTCCGCCCCGATGCCGGCGCGCCGGAGCGCAATGCCGAGCGACAAACCGCCGATGCCGCCGCCCACGATGAGTGCCTTCTGGATAGTCGCCATGGAGTTGTTGTGAGGGGTTTTTAGGGATCCCTTGAACATTACACTTCGAACCTTAAACCGCATCAAGCCAACTGCCCCGCCAGCCAATCCAGCATCGGGTACGCCTTCGTGAAGTTGTCCACGTGGCAGTGGGCCGAGCCGGTGCTTTCTTTCGGGACGATGTTCAGCTTTTTCTCGCACGTCAGGGCGTCGAACACCTTGTAGGCGTTCTCGACGAAGTTCTGCCGGTCGTCCTCGCCGTGGGAGACGTACGTGGGCATCGAAATTTTGTCCGCGACGCCTTCGAGTGTGAATCGCTTCAGCTTCTCGCGGGCCTCCGTCATGTTCGATGCATCCACGATGTGCATCATGATGGGGGCGAGCGGGTGGTCGTCGGGCCGGCTTTTCCAGATGTCGTAATAGGACCAGACGGCGCCCCAGATGGCGCAGGCCCGGAAGCGGGGTTCAAACGCGGCGGCGCGTGCGGCCATGTAGCCGCCCATCGAAACGGCCATGATGCCAATATGGCGGGGGGAAACGGGGAGGTTGGCCACGGCCCAGTCGAACGCGATGGTCGCCGGCGCCTCGTAGTCGTAGCGCGTATGCAGCCCGTTCAATCGCAGCGCCCCGCCCTGGCCGGGGCCGTCGAGCACGAGCACCGACACGCCGCGCTCGTTCATCAAACTCCCGGGCCCGTACCACAACTCCTCGGCGCAGCTATCCAGCCCGCCAAACATGATCACCAGCGGCCCATCCGGCGCCGGTGTCTCCGAGGCCCTGAAAAAATAGCCGGGCATAAACGACCCTTCGAACGGGACGCGGACGATGTCCGGCCGGATCTTCCAAAGGGGGGTGCTTTTCTGAAACGCCTCGACGGATTGCAGGTAGGTCGACTGCTTCTTCGGGTGGCCCAGCCTCAGAAAAAACTCGGCCGTCCGGAGGTAATTCGAGGCGCGTAAATAGGCCGCGCGGGCCGTGACTGTCCGGCCTTCCGCCAGCGCCGTATCCCCCTCGGCAAACGCCCGCTGCCCCTGCTCGTCCCACGCCGCAAAAAACGAATCGCGGTTCCCCACCTCGATCTTCGAAGCCGCCTCCAGGCACTCGTTAAACTCACCGCCGCCGTAATGCGCCTGCGTGAGGATCCGAATGAGCTGGTAGGAGAACATGTAGTGGTCGTGGAAGAAATGCCACATACGATTAGCGAATAGTGATGAGCGAATAGCGGTTAGCGATTCGTGATAGATTCAAAAAGTGATGGGAGAACCAGTATTGAGAGATCGTGCTATGTGAAGGCAATTGCTATTCGCTATTCGCTATTCGCTAATCACGATTCCTTTCTCCCCTTCTCCATCTCCGCGAACGGGTTCGCGGTGCCCCAGGCGTCGTTCGGGTTGTCCCTGAGGTAGTGGATGTCCGGGCCGTGGTCCGGGGCGAAGATGAGGCGGGCGCCGGCGTAGAACTCGAACAGGACGCCGGTGCCGGGGATGGGGACGTAGACGAAGAACCCTTCGTCGGCCTTGTGCCGGGTGGGGGCGCCCATGACGCTTTTGTGGCCGTTTTCCAGGATCCAGTCCAGCCCCAGAAGCACCTCCTCGCGGCTGTCGAGGTTGTAGCAGACGTGGTTAAAGACGCCCTCGCCCGGCTGCAGGTTGGGGTCGGTGAAGACGGCGATGTCGTGGGACAGGTTGCCGGTCGTCCACAGCCCACCGACGGGCGGGATGTCGTCGGTGAGACGGATCTCATCGGGGTTTCTAAGCCCCAACCCTTTCCAGAACGCCTTCTCCTCGGCGTATGTGTATTTGGCGACGAGGTAGGTGGCGTGGTCGAACCGGCGCACGTTGAGGCCTTTACGCGGGTTGCTGGCGTAGCGATCGGTGTAGATGCTGCGCCGGCTCGCGGTTTCCCGGTGCCAGACGACATCCCAGAAGACCTCGTGCCGGTGTCCATCCGGCGAGGCAAACCGGAAGGCGCGGCCATGGCCTTTGTCGCCGGCATGCCACCCCTGGCCGGCGCCCAGTTTTTCGAGGTGGGCGACGACATCGTCGAGCGCCTCGGGGCTGTCGGCCCGCCATCCGAGATGGCCGAGGCCGGGTTTATCGGACGCGGTGAGTTTGAGCGTGTGGTGGAAATAATCCCCCCAGCCCCGGAGATACGCGGAAGGCCCTTCGCGGTCGATGAGGTCGAGCCCGACGATGTCGGAGAAGAAGTCGACGGTCTCCGAGAGGCTCGTGGTGAGCAGCTCGATGTGGGCGAGTTGCGAGAAGTAGTGGGGATTTCGTGCCATGGAAGCGAGGGCCTGGGTGAAAAATGGGGGTTATAGCAGGTTGACGACGGCGTCGCATGCGCGGACGGCCATCGCGACGCTGGTGAGCGTCGGGTTGCTGGCGGTGGCGACCGGGATGACCCCGTTCCCGCCGACAAAGAGGTTGTCGAAGTCCCACACCCGTGAGTGGCTGTCGCACACCGAGTGGCCGTCGTTTCGCTCGCCCATGCGGACCGTGTCTGCGTAGTGGAGCGAGCTGCCGGCGGGCATCAGCGTCTGTTCGCCCTCGCGGATGACCCGGCCAAAACCCGAGGCCGCCCGGGCCTGGGCGCGTTTGGCGGCTTCGACGGCCTCCAGGTCGCGCGCTGTCCGCTCGAAAAAGAGACGCATGCCGGGCATCCCCAGATGGTCCTTCGACCGGGTTGAGAACTCGACGCGATCGTCCGGGTGAACCTCTTTCAACGGCCCCCAGCCGAGACCGACAATGTGTTTCGGGTTGCCGTGGGTTTCGATCTGGAGTGGCGAAACGTCCATATGCATCACCTGGCCGTGGAACGGGTGGCCAGGAGCGTCGAAGGGCACCCAGAAGACGCCGATGGTGGGCTCCGCGCGGGTCGACGGGTCGTAGGGTGCGGCCGCGGTGGGGTCGACCAGATCGTCGTTCAGTTCGACGAACGTGAAGATAAACGGGTGCTCGTTGAGGTGTCGTCCGAGGGCCCACGGCCGGATTCGCGAGGCCCAGAGCAGCTGCGGCGT
>JBGSPJ010000030.1:0-1951 GCA_041738655.1 Rhodothermales bacterium
CCAGTCGGGCTCCTGGGCGCCCACGCGGCTGGCGTGGAGCCACGACAACCGGACGGCCGGCTTCCGGGTCGTCGGCAGCGGCAAAAGCCTGCGCATCGAATGCCGCATCCCGGGGGCCGATTGCCACCCGTACCTGGCATACGCGGCCGCGCTGGCGTCTGGCCTGGATGGCATCGCCAACCAGATCGAACCGCCCGAAATGTTCGACGGCGACATTTACAACGCCGGCCATATCCAGGCCCTCCCCAAAACCCTCCGCGAAGCCACCGCCTCTTTCTCGTCCAGCCCCTTCGCCCGCGCCTCGTTCGGCGATGACGTGGTTGATCACTACAGCCACTTCTTCACCGTCGAACAAGACGCCTACGACAAGGCTGTGACCGACTGGGAGCGGAAACGCTACTTCGAACGGATCTGAAGCGTTTTTCCGTTAAACGTTATTTCGTTGAACGTTTGTCCGGGCCCGAGTCCCCAAGACCACTTTTACTTTTCCCTTATCACTTTTCACTTTTGCCTTTTCACTTTTGCCTTACCCCATGCGTCTTAAAGACAACGTAGCGTTGATCACCGGCGCCGGCGCCGGTATCGGCCGTGAAACCGCTCTGTTATTTGCCCGCGAGGGCGCCCGTGTACTGGCCGTGGATATCAATGAGGCGCCAGGCCTCGAAACGGTTCGCTTGGTGGACGCCGCCGGCGGCGTGGCCTCGTTTTTCCGTGCCGATGTGGCGAAGGCGGCCGACTGCGAGGCGATGGTTGCCGCGGCTGAAAAGGCCTATGGCAAGCTGACTGTGCTGTTTAACAACGCCGGCATCATGCACAGCCAGGACGACGATGCGGTGTCCACCGAGGAATCGGTGTGGGACCTGACGATGAACGTCAACGTCAAGAGCGTCTTCTTCGGCTGCAAATATGGCATTCCCGCGCTGCGACGCGCCGGAGGCGGGTCCATCATCAACACGGCGTCGTTTGTCGCGCTGCTCGGCGCGGCCACGCCGCAGATCGCATACACGGCGAGTAAAGGCGCGGTGCTGTCGATGACCCGCGAGCTTGCCGTCATCCACGCCCGAGAGAAGATCCGCGTCAACGCACTCTGCCCCGGACCGCTGCGCACCGAACTGCTCATGAAATTTCTCAATACGGAGGAGAAGAAGCAGCGCCGGCTCGTGCACGTTCCGATGGGGCGCTTCGGCGAAGCCGCCGAGATGGCTCAGGCCGCCCTATACCTCGCTTCGAACGAGTCGTCCTATGTCACGGGTACGACGTTTAGCGTCGACGGCGGGATTACGGCCGCGTATGTCACGCCTGAGTAAGGGTTTAAGGTGGCAAGCTTAAAGTTTAAGGGAAGTTGATTCCAGGTAATTGATTCAGTGTTAAGGAGATCCATGCCGTTATCGTTTGAAGGTCTGGCCATTGGCGACGCGCGCCTCGCTTCTATCGACGGCGCCACGCGCGTCATCCACAATCCCGCGACGGGAGCGCCGGTCGCCACCGTCGCGGAAGCCTCTGCGGCAGATGTGGATGTGGCGGTGCGCCGGTCGCACGCCGCTTTTATGAATCCCTCGTGGCGCCGGATGTCCTCGCGTGAGCGAGGCCGGCTGCTCATGAAGCTCTCGCTCCTCATTCGGGAGCGGACCGAGGAGCTGGCGCAGCTGGAGAGCCTGAGCGCGGGCAAGCCGATCGCCGGCGCCCGGGGCGAGATGGGCGCCGTGGCGAACTGTTTCGAGTATTACGCCGGCGCCGTCAACAAAGTGTTCGGGCAGACGGTCCCGGTGGCGGCCAACGGCACCGGACTCACGTTCCGCGAGCCGCTGGGCGTTTGCGTGGCCATCGTCCCGTGGAATTACCCGCTCATTATCGCCGGCTGGAAACTCGCGCCCGCTCTGGCGATGGGCAATACGGTGATCGTGAAGCCTGCCGAGGCCACGCCGCTGAGTGCGCTGCGGCTGGCGGACCT
>JBGSPJ010000055.1:0-1680 GCA_041738655.1 Rhodothermales bacterium
GCCTGCATCGGCGCGAAACCATCGGCCAGCCCGGCCCAGAAGTCGGCGATGGGCACGCCGGCGAGGGCCGCCGGCACGAGCGACTCGACCTCCACATCTTCCCGCTCCACCGAAAGCCCCATTTCCCGCGCCAGGATGAGCAGCTTGCGAGCGACGTCCTCGCCGCTCAGGTCGTCGCGCGGGTCGGGCTCTGTGTAGCCGTTTCGGTGGGCCTCCTGGATCACCCCGGCTACGGGGAAGCCGTTGGCGAGCTGGTTAAAGACAAACGACAGCGTTCCCGAAAGCACGCCCTCGATCCGCAGTACCGTATCTCCGCTGCGCACCAGATCCCGCAGGGTGCCGATGACCGGCAGGCCGGCGCCCACGGTGGTCTCGTACAGATACGGCACCTGGCGGTCCCGCGACGCCTTCCGCAGGCGGTTGTAGAAGGCCATCGACTGCGTGTTGGCCCGCTTGTTCGGGGTGACGACGGCGATGTTGTGCTCCAGCAGCACCGGGTAGATCTGCGTCACCGCATCGGACGCCGTGGCGTCGATGACGATGAGGCGGTCGAGCCGGCTGTTGATCAGGTGCCGGATGATGGCCTGTTGATCAAGGTGGACGCTGGCGCGGGCGAGTTCGTTCAGCCCCTCGTCGAAGTCGATCCCATCCACATTCCAGACAATCCCCTTCGAATTCGCGATGCCGACGAGCTGAAGGTGGAGGTTGAGCTGCTCAAGCAGCGGCTCGGCCTGCTGGCCCAGCATCCGCAGCAGCATCCCGCCGACGGTGCCGGCGCCAAACAGAAAGACGTGCGCCCGTTGCCGGCCAAGGGCAAACGCCTCGTGCAGGGCCTGGACGGCGCGCTTGAGGTCGGTCTCCTCGACAACGGCCGAGATATTCGTTTCCGAGGCCCCTTCCGCCATGGTGAGGACGTTGATGCCGGCGCGGCCGAGCGTCGAGAACATCCGTCCCGTGAGGCCCGGGCGGTAGCGCATGTTGTCGTCCACCACCGTTACCACCGCCAGGTTCGGAAGGGCGTAGATGCGCTGGACCTCGCCCCGTTCGACTTCCTCCGCAAGGCCGCGACGGGCGGCCTCGAGCGCGGCATGGAGGTCATCTTGCCGGACGATGATGCCGATGCTCTGTTCGGTGGAGGCCTGGGACAACATGGCGATGTTGATGCCGGCACTGGCGAGCGCCCCCAGTGCTCGCGCCGCGATGCCCGGGATGCCCATCATGCCGGCGCCTTCGATGACCACCAGGCCGGCGCCCTCGATGGCGGTGACGGCCTTGGCCACGCCCTGCGTGTTGCCGGTTGTATGATCCACCCGCGTGCCCGGCTCGCCGGGATCGAAGCATGAGCGGATAAACAGCGGGATCTGCTGTTCGAACAGCGGCACCATGGTGCGAGGATGGAGGAAACCCGTGTTCGGGTAGACGATTTCGCTCGCCTCGCGATAGCTCAGGTGGCGGAGCGTGAACGCATCCGGAATGAAGCGGGGCGGGGCCGAGGGGACGCCCGGGGTATCCGTCCAGAACGTGATGGACGCGGCGTTGGCATACCGGGCGAGCAGGGTGGCCGTGAAGGCGATGCCCGGCGGATGAAAGGGCACGGCGTGGCCGGCCTCATCCGTCGCCAGGCCGGCTTCTACATAAACAATCGCAGTATCGGGCAGGGTTTCGACCGCCTCGGCGATG
>JBGSPJ010000114.1:0-4656 GCA_041738655.1 Rhodothermales bacterium
CAACGCGCGGCCGATCAGGCCGTCACGCTGCTCAAAAACGACGGCGCCCTTCCGTTCACAGGCCAGACCCGCGTCCTGCTCGTACAGCTGACCAACCGGGATAATTCGCCGAGTATCGGGGCGGCGATGGATCTGCTGGCCGACCAGCTTGGCGCTCATGCGCAGGTGGTGGAGCACCGGTACGGGCGGACGCTGTCCAGTTCGGACAAGCGCCGGCTCGACGCCGACGCCGCCTCGGCCGACGCCGTCGTGGTGTCGATGTACCTCCGGCTTGTCGCCGGCCGCGGAGACCCCGGGCTCTTCCCCGAGCAGCAGGAACTCGTGCAGGAGCTGATCGCCCTGCCCAACCACTCGACCGTCGTCACCCTCGGCAATCCGTACGCGGTGACGCCTTTCACCGACGCCGACGCTCTGGTGATCGCTTACGAACAGACCCTCGCGAGCGTGCGCAGCATCGCCGGCATCATGAACGGCCAGCAGGCGCCGAACGGCCGGCTCCCCATCACGGTGGGCGCTTACGCCTACGGCGCCGGCCTCGATGTCGTCCCCGTGCTGCCGTTGGCGATTCGACCGAACCAGGCCGGCGATTGATGCGTTGACGCTTCGTTGCTTCAACGATCTTCGAACGTACGCGTGACGCTTTTTCACCAATCCTACGGCGAGGGCTACCCGCTCCTCATCCTCCACGGCCTCCTCGGGGCGAGCGGCAACTGGCACACCCTCTGCCGGAACGTCTTTTCGACGCATTTCGCCGTCCACGCCCTCGACCTCCGCAACCACGGCCGGTCTCCGCACCACCCGTCGATGACGTACGCCGAGATGGCCGACGATGTGCTCGCATTCATGGACGCGCAGGGCCTGGAAACCGCGCACATCCTGGGCCACTCGATGGGGGGGAAGGTGGCCATGACGCTGGCGCTATCCCATCCGGACCGTCTGGGCCGGCTCGTCGTGGCCGACATCGCGCCACGCGCCTATCCGCCCCATCATACCGAGATCCTCGACGCGCTGGGCCGGCTGGACCTGAACGCGCCTGGCTCCCGCGCCGCCATCGATACCGCCCTCGCCCGCGACATCGGCTCGATGCCCATCCGCCAGTTCCTGCTCAAGAACCTCTCGGCCGAACCGGATGGGTCGTTTTCCTGGAAGATGAACCTGGATGCCCTCGTCGCGAACTACGATACCCTGAGCCAGGCCATGGAATCCAGTGGGATCTTTAGGGGGAATGCGTTATTCATACGCGGCGGCGCCTCGAACTATGTGACCGACGCCGACGTATCGTCCCTGCGTCGGCTCTTTCCGTCCGCCGAAATCGTTACCCTGCCCGGCGCCGGCCACTGGCTCCATGCCGAAGCGCCGGAGGCATTCGCGGCGGCAGTGATGATGTTTTTGGGGCGATACTAAACAAAAAATAGTACCATCCAATCTCAAATGGCACTGTCATCCCCGACTCCGATCGGGGATCCAGCCGTTTGGCAATCCGGCTGGATCCCGCATCAAGTGCGGGATGACATTAAAAGCAGATGGTCGTTAATAATCTCAACAGTTTCTCAAGGTTCAAAGGGTTTGTCCTGATCGCGTTTTTTCGAGATGAACGACACGTTTCATAGACTCCACCACCTCCTCGCCTCCCGGATCCTCGTGCTCGATGGGGCCATGGGGACGATGATCCAGTCGTTCGGGCTGCACGAAGCCGATTATCGCGGCCGGCGCTTCGCCGATCATCCCTCGCCGCTGAAGGGCAACAACGACCTGTTGGTGATCACCCGGCCGGATGTCGTCCGCTCCATCCACGACCAGTTCCTGGAGGCCGGCGCAGACCTCATCGAGACCAACACCTTCAACGCCCTGTCGGTCGTCCAGTCGGACTACGGCCTGCAGGCCCATGCCTACGAGATCAACCTCGCCGCCGCGCGTCTGGCCCGCGAGGCCGCCGACGCCTTCACCGCGCGTACGCCCGACAAGCCGCGTTTCGTGGCGGGCGCGCTCGGGCCGGCGAACAAAACCCTGTCGATCTCGCCCGACGTCAACGACCCCGGCTTCCGCGCCATCACCTTCGACGCCCTCGCCGATGCCTACCGCGAACAGGTGGCCGGCCTGGTGGATGGCGGGGTCGATGTGCTGCTCGTCGAGACCGTTTTCGACACCATGAATTGCAAGGCCGCGCTCGTGGCCATCCAGCAGTACGCGAAGGAAAGCGGCATCTCCCTGCCTGTGATGATTTCCGGGACGATCGTCGACCAGAGCGGGCGGACGCTCTCCGGCCAGACGCCCGAGGCGTTCTGGATCTCGATATCCCATATGCCCGGTTTGCTGAGCGTCGGTCTCAACTGCGCCCTCGGGTCGGCCCAGATGCGGCCGTACATCGAGGCGCTCGCGCGGGTCGCGACGGTGCCGACAAGCCTCTACCCGAACGCCGGCCTGCCGAATGCCTTCGGGGGGTACGACGAGACGGCCGACTTTATGGCCGAACAGATCGAGGCGTATGCGAACGAGGGCTTTGTCAACATCGTCGGTGGGTGCTGCGGGACTACGCCGGCGCACATCCGGCGGATGGCCGAGGTCGTCCGGAACCTGCCGCCGCGGACGATGCCCGTTGTGCCGCCGCGGCTCCGGTTGAGCGGACTCGAACCGCTGGAGTTTCGGCCCGAGACCAACTTCGTCAACATCGGTGAGCGTACGAATGTCACCGGCTCGCGGCGGTTTGCCCGGCTCATCAAGGACGGGCAGTACGACGAGGCGTTGACCGTTGCCCGGCAGCAGGTGGAGAGCGGCGCCCAGATGATCGACGTGAACATGGACGAGGGGATGCTGGACAGCGAGGCCGCGATGGTCCACTTCCTCCATCTCATCGCCACCGAGCCCGACATCGCGCGGGTGCCCATCGTGCTCGACTCGTCGAAGTGGAGCGTGCTCCAGGCCGGCTTGAAGTGCATCCAGGGAAAGGGCATCGTCAACTCGATCAGCATGATGGAGGGCGAGCGCGCCTTTCTTGAGCAGGCGCGCACGGCGAGGATGTACGGTGCGGCCGTCATCGTCATGGCGTTCGACGAGCAGGGGCAGGCGGATACGTTCGAGCGCCGCATCGCCATCTGCCAGCGTGCCTACGACCTGCTCACGCGCGAGGTGGGCATCCCGCCGGAGGACATCATCTTCGACCCCAATATTTTTGCCGTCGCCACCGGCATCGACGCGCACAATCGGTACGCGATCGACTTTATCGAAACCGTCCGGTGGATCAAACGTCATCTGCCCTACGCGCATATCTCGGGTGGGGTGAGCAACATCTCATTTTCGTTTCGTGGCCAGGAGGTCGTGCGCGAGGCCATGCACGCCGCGTTTTTGTACCATGCCATCCAGGCCGGCATGGACATGGGCATCGTCAACGCCGGTCAGCTGGCCATTTATGAGGAGATCGAACCCACGCTCCGCGAACGGGTGGAGGATGTGTTGTTCGATCGCCGGCCGGACTCCACCGAGCGCCTCGTCGCCTTTGCCGATGCCATGGCCGAGCGCCCGGAGCAGGTCGCGAACGAAGCGGCCTGGCGGCAGTCCGGCGTGGACGAACGCCTGAAGCATGCGCTGGTGAAAGGGATTGTCGACTTCATCGACGCCGACATCGAGGAGGCCCGGCAGGCCTATCCGTCGCCGCTCGACGTGATCGAGGGGCCGCTGATGGCCGGGATGAACGTCGTCGGCGACCTGTTTGGCGCCGGCAAGATGTTTCTGCCGCAGGTTGTGAAGAGCGCCCGGGTGATGAAAAAGGCCGTCGCCTATCTTGTGCCATTTATCGAGGCCGCCAACGCCGGCCGGCCGGCGGAGCGTAAGACGAAAGTGTTGATGGCCACCGTGAAGGGGGATGTACACGACATCGGGAAAAACATTGTCGGCGTGGTGCTGGCGTGTAACAACTACGATGTCGTGGACCTCGGCGTGATGGTGCCGGCGGATATTATCCTGGACCGCGCGGTGAGCGAGCAGGCGGATGTGATCGGCCTCAGCGGGCTCATCACCCCGTCGCTCGACGAGATGGTGCACGTCGCCGCGGAGATGACGCGCCGGCGGATGACGATCCCCCTCCTGATCGGCGGGGCAACGACCTCCCGTGTCCACACCGCCGTCAAGATCGCCCCGAAATACTGCGGCCCGGTCGTCCATGTGCTGGATGCCTCGCGGAGCGTGGGCGTCGTGACGCACCTGGTTTCCGGGGACTTGCGGCCGGCGTTTATGGCCGGCATCGAGGACGAATACGAGGCCGTTCGCGAGGCGCATCATCATCGTTCGTCGACGGCCGAATATCTGCCGATCGAGGCCGCGCGCGAGAACGCGCCGGCGATCGACTGGACGGCGGCGCCCATCGCGGCGCCTCATCGCCCCGGCGTCACCGTGCTGCGCGACATTGATCTTGCGGCGCTGCGGCCGTATATCGACTGGGCGCCCTTTTTCTCCGCCTGGGAGCTGAAAGGCAAGTTTCCCCAATTGCTCGACGACCCGGATATCGGCGTCGAGGCGCGCCGGCTGTTCGAGGATGCGCAGCAGTTGCTCGATGAACTCGTCCGCGACGGCCAGCTGGCCGCGCACGCCGTCCTAGGGCTGTTGCCGGCCGCAAGTGTGGGAGACGACATCGACCTGTTCGCCGACGAAACGCGCGCCACC
>JBGSPJ010000117.1:0-6286 GCA_041738655.1 Rhodothermales bacterium
TGGCCCGTCGTCCTGAGCGGGGCGACGATCGTGTGGGTCCCGGGGGTGCGTCTGGCCGAGGAGGTGCGAATCGGCGCCACGACGGAGCAGGCGCTGGCACTTACGTTTTTGGCGGGATGACAACCACACTGACTTCATAACGATCTCCATGCAAAAAAGCGATTATCCGGTGGAGGCCTCTCCGTTTGTGTATTGCCGCGGCGAGCGGTTCAAGAAGTATCTGGATGAGGAGATAATCCGGGAGCGGGTGCAGACGATTGCGCGCGAGATCGACACCGCCTACGCCGGCAAGCGCCCGATCCTCATCGCCATCCTTAACGGCGCGTTTATGTTTTTCTCCGACCTCCTCAAGGCGATCACGATCGAGTGCGAGGTCGATTTTATGAAGCTCTCCTCCTATGGCGACGCCAAGGTGTCGAGCGGCAATGTGAGCGAGTTGAAGCGGGTCGACGCCACGATCGAGGGCCGGCACGTCATTGTCGTGGAGGATATCGTGGATACGGGGCTTTCGATGGCGTATATCCTCGAGCGGATGGCCGGGTACGGGCCGGCGTCGCTGCGAACGGCCGTGTTGCTCCACAAGGAGGAGGCGACACGGGTGGAGGTCCACCTGGATTTCGTCGCCTTTCGGATTCCCAATCTGTTTGTGCTCGGATATGGGCTCGATTACGGGCAGCTGGGACGCAATCTGCCGGCCATTTACGTGCTGGACCCGCCGGTGGAGGAGGCGTTGAATGGGTAGGCGTTGAATGTTTTGCATGTGGTGATCGCGGATTTTTCACTCAGGCGGGGCCATCCTCGTCATTTCTGCCCGCGGCTGAAACCTCTGCCCGCTCCGGGCCTTATACGTTCATCGGATCTTTACAGAGCGCCACGGGCGCTTGCATCTCTCTTTAACTACGAATCCCGATGCGAAACAAGAAAATCGTGGGTTTTGGGGCCGTTTTGCTGACCATGGGGGTCTTGCTGGGGTTCGGGCTTGGCGCCGCGATCTCGGGAGACGACACCTACGAGTCGATGAAAAAGCTGGAGCAGGCCTATGGCGTCATCAACCAGCATTATGTCGACGATGTCGATTCCGCGAGCCTGACCGAGACCGCGATCGAGGGGATGCTCGAGCAGCTGGACCCGCATTCGGTGTACATCGACGCGGAGCAGATGGAGGATGTAAACGAGGATTTTAATGCCTCCTTCGAGGGGATCGGCATCTCCTACGAGTTTATCCCCGGGGAAAACGGGACGGATACGCTCACCGTGTTGAACCCGTTGCCGGGGGGGCCGAGCGACGAGGCCGGCCTGCATTCGGGCGACCGCATCATCGCCGTGGACGATTCGTCGGCGATCGGGTTCACGCGGCGGGATGTGGAGACCCACCTGAAGGGGCCGCGCGGGACGCGCGTGAAGATCACCGTCCTGCGCCCGGGTTTCCCGACGCCGCTCGAGTTTACGATTGTGCGAGACAAGATCGCGCTCGACACGGTCGACGCCCACTACATGGTGGACGAGCAGACGGGATATATCAAGATCAACCGGTTCGCGCGGACGACCTATCGTGAATTCATGGATGCGGCGCAGGTGTTGAAGGACCGAGGCGCGAAGCGCGTGATTCTCGACCTGCGCGACAACGTGGGCGGGTTCATGGACATGGCGATCCGGGTGAGCGACGAGTTCGTGGCCGGCGACCAGGTGATTGTTTCGGCGCGGTCGCGTCATCCCGAGTTCAACCAGGTGAGCCGGGCGCGCGTGGCGGGCATTTTCGAGAAAGAGCCCGTGATCGTGCTCGTCAACGGGCAGTCCGCCTCGGCGAGCGAGATCGTCGCCGGCGCGCTGCAGGACCATGACCGGGCGTTGATCGTCGGGCATCGCACGTTTGGCAAGGGCCTCGTGCAGAAGCAGTTTCCGCTGGAGGACGGCAGCGTGCTACGCATGACGATCTCCCGGTTTTACACCCCTTCGGGCCGGCTTATCCAGACGCCCTACGAAAATGGCGAGCGGGAAGACTATTACCGGTCGAAGATGGAGCAACACGAAAGCGAATACGCGATGAGCGTGGAGGACCTGATCGACCAGGTGCCGGATTCGTTGCAGTTCAAGACCGACAAGGGGCGCACAGTGATCGGTGGGGGCGGCATTTTGCCCGACTTCATCGTCCGGCCGGACACCATTTCCGCCTATCTGCAGGCGGTGTTGGGGCAGTCGCTCTTGCGGCCGTTTGTGCGGCAGTACATCGATCAGAACAACGGCGCGCTCTACGAGCAGTGGGGTGGCAAGCGGGAGCAGTTCATCACCGCGTTCCAGGTTGATGACGCGACGTACGGGGCGTTCCGGGCCTATTTGAAGGAGCATGGCATCGCCATCGTGGCCGGCGAGACCGCGCCCGAGGCCGCCGAAGGCGTCCGCTTCTTCACCGAGGCCGAAGCCGCCGAGGAAGAAGAACTGGTGCGCAACCTGATCAAGGCGCATGTGGGCACCCGATTGTTTGATGCCGCGGCCTGGTATCCGATCCGCCATGCAATGGACCCGGTTCTGCAGGAGTCGATGCAGCTGTGGGGCAACGCCGCCTCGCTGGCCCTCAACTATCGATAACGGGCTGGAAAGGGCAGGGGAGACCGGTTTGAGGTGGGTTACATGGCGTATGCCGCATTAAATCGAGCCGCCGACGAAAGGATATTTCGCCGGCGGTTTGGTTTATAAAAACAGGCGTGGTAGTTTTCGGCAACTATCGAGATGACGGCGTGTCCTTGCTTATGGTAGGCCGCCACATCGATGCGATCCAGGCTCCGGACGAGGCGTGTTCGCAACACGGGTTGCGGGGGGCTGGATAAAGTGCATCAGAATGTGTTTCTTGCGCCTACATACACCCACCGTGTTGTTCGCAGAACACACTAACCACTCATAAACAACTTCTTCTACGGGAGGCTTGTGTCCATGCAGTTTCTGAATGTTCTCATGATGTTGCCCCAGGAGGCAGCTGGCTCGACCGATTTCATCAACGTGCTCGTCGAGCGCTTCAATGAAGGCGGCGGCTACATGTGGCCGATCATCATCACGTTCATTCTCGGTCTCGCGATCGCGTTTGAACGTATCATCACCCTGAACCGAGCAGATATCAACACGCGCAAGTTCATCGTGAACGTCAAGAAGGCGCTTGAAGACGGTGGCGTCGCGGCGGCTGAGGACGTATGCGCCAACACCCGTGGCCCGGTGGCCTCGGTGTTCCAGGCGGGCCTGCTCCGTCACGACGAGGGCATCGAAGCCGTCGAAAAGGCGGTTATTTCCTACGGGTCGATTGAAATGAACTTCCTGGAGCGCGGTTTGGTCTGGCTGTCGCTCATGATCGCCCTGGCCCCGATGCTAGGCTTCCTCGGAACGGTGGTCGGGATGGTGGAAGCCTTCGACGCCATCGAAAGCGCCGGCGACATCTCCCCGAGCCTCGTGGCCGGCGGTATCAAGGTCGCCCTTCTCACGACCGTCTTTGGTCTCATCGTGGCCATGATTCTCCAGGTGTTCTACAACTACGCAGTGTCCAAGATCGACCGTATCGTTGTGGACATGGAAGAGGCTTCGATCGAATTGATCGACTCGCTGATCCTGCTGAACGCGGGTCGTCCGTTGACGAACCCGACGGCCAAGGGCTGATCGTTCGTCCTTCTGCATGAGGCACGCCTCGCCTGCGCGTAGACACGGAATCGGAAGAGTTGATGGCGCCGGGACGCCCGCGCGCCCCGGCGCCTCAGCCCTCCTCTCGTGTACTACTGTCGCAGCGGATTCGCCGGCTCATGCTTGCACCTGACTTATTCTAGCTTCCGCTACTCCTATGGATTCTCTGGTTTTGATTGGAGTCTACGCCGTGCTCGGCCTGAGCGTGCTGAGCCTCCTTGCCATGGTTGGCTTCGGCTTTCGCAGCATCGCCTCGGGTAAGGTCAACATGCTCAGCATGATCGTTCTGGCGTTGCCCTTCGTTCTGTTGGTGATCTTTGGCGTCGTGCTGGGCGATTGGACCCGCGCCGTCATCCTCACGCTGGTCTGTGCCGCGGTGATCGCCGCGTTGGGAATCGTCGTCTCCAGTTTCCGGTCGCTCTTTATCTGAGGTCCGCTACTACAGGCCGGCCTAGTTCTGAGCTCAAATTTACCTGGTATCGCATATGCCATTGCTTAAAAAGAAGCAGCGAAAGTCGCCCGAGATTCCGACATCCTCCATGGCGGATATCGCGTTCCTTCTGCTCATTTTCTTTCTGGTAACGACTACCATCGACGTCGATACGGGTATCGGTATGGTGCTGCCGCCCAAGCTCGAAGAGGAAATCGACCCTCCGCCGGTCAAGGAGCGCAACATGCTTAAGATCCTGGTCAACGAGACGGGCCAGGTGCTTCTCGAGGACAAGCCGTCACAGTTGACGCTGATTCGCGATGAAGTGGTCAAGCACGTGACGAACTTCGGGGCGGACGTCAACTACTCCGAGCGCCCCGGCGTGGCGGTCATTTCGATCAAAACCTCCGGCAAGACGCCCTACAACTCGTACATCGAAGTGCTGGACGAAGTCTGGATGGCCTACTTCCAGATCTGGGACAACGAGGCGCGCTCACTCGGTTTCCCTGACTACGCTACGTACCAGGAATCGCTGGGACCCGATGCGGAAAACGCTGTGCGCGAGAAGTTTCCCGCCGCTATCTCGATCGCCGAGCCCGACGACACGGTCTGATCGCGCCCTCTAGCCTCTGTAAACGCCGTACTCCTTATGTCACAGCACTTTAAAAAGAAAAAGGCGAGCGTCAGCGCGAACGACATTCCGACCGCTTCGCTTCCGGACATCATCTTCATGTTGTTGATCTTCTTCATGGTCACAACGGTGCTTCGCGAAACCACGGTTCAGGTGCGTACGCTCCTGCCCGAAGCCGAGGCGCTTACGAAGATCGAACAGAAGCGGCTTGTGTCGTACGTCTGGGTTGGCCCGATCAAGAAGCCGGGCAACGAACTCGGCGCCACGTCGGTCCAGATCGACGACGCCCTCGTGGAAGACTATTCGGTCATTCGCACGGTGATGTACCGCAAGTGGTCCGAACAGCCCAAGCTGATCGTGTCACTCCGCGTCGACCAGACGTCGGAGATGGGCATCGTCACGAAGGTCCAGCAGGAACTCCGCGAAGCGGGAACATTGCGGATCAATTATTCTTCTAAGCGCGAACTTCCAGCCAATTGATGGCGCGCGGCATACGCCCTCAGGGGCGTCCAGTTCATACGCCGTGTACATTGTATGGTGTTTTAGAACGCGTAAAAAAAGCTCTGCTTCGGCAGAGCTTTTTTTCTTCATTTCAGCTATACCATGACACATCGCATTACGCTGATCCCTGGCGATGGCATCGGTCCAGAAGTCGTTGACGCGGCCGTCCGCGTCGTGGAGGCCACGGGTGTTTCGATTCAGTGGGAGCGGTTTGACTTGATCGGTGCGGCCGCCCTTGAACGCGAGGGGACGCCGCTCCCCGAGGCGCTTGTGGACGGAATCCGCGACACAAAGGTCGCCCTGAAGGGCCCTGTCGCTACGCCCATCGGCAAAGGCTTCAAGAGCGTCAACGTCCAACTCCGGCAGAAACTCGATCTCCACGCCAACGTCCGGCCGGCTCGGACGCTTCCGGGTATCGCCACCCGGTTTCAAGACGTCAACCTGCTCATTTTTCGCGAAAACACCGAGGGGCTCTACTCCGGCATCGAAACGTTCGACGAGCGCAACCAGATTGCCGACTCGACGGCACGGATCACGCGCCGCGGGTCCGAGCGGATCATTCAATTTGCGTTCGAGTACGCCCGCCGGCTGGGGCGAAAGCAGCTCACGCTCGTGCACAAGGCGAACATCCTGAAGCTGTCGTCCGGCATGTTTCTGGAGATCGGGCGAGAGATGGCCGGCCAGTATCCGGAGGTGACCTTTAACGAGCGCATCATCGACAACATGTGTATGCAGCTTGTGATGTATCCCGAACGATACGACTGTATCGTCACGACGAACCTTTTCGGCGATATCCTGAGTGATCTCGCCGCGGGGCTGGTCGGTGGTCTGGGGGTGGTCGCCGGCGCGAACATCGGGACGGAGTACGCCGTCTTCGAAGCCGTACATGGCAGCGCGCCAGACATTGCCGGCCAGAACAAAGCGAACCCGACGGCTCTCATCCTTTCGGCTGAGATGATGCTCCGGCACATCGGGGAGGTGCGCGCGGCGGATGCCGTGCGCGACGGCCTCGAGGACACCCTCCGTGAAGGGACGCACCTGACGGCCGATGTCGGCGGCCGGCA
>JBGSPJ010000129.1:0-3388 GCA_041738655.1 Rhodothermales bacterium
GATTACAGTGCGACGCGACGCAGGGCGCCGGTAACAGTCTGAATATTGTAGCGGACCGTCCCCGCATACGTTCCTTCGGGCCCGTCGGGGTCACCCAGGGCGTCCGAATAGAGATAGCCGCCGATGGCGACATCGAACCCGCGGGACGCCACGGCCGCCTTGACGGCCTCGATACCGCGTGGCGAAACGGACGATTCGATAAACACTGCGGGGATCTTTCGCGAGGCGACTAGCTCCGCCAGGGCCTGGACGTCGGCCGTGCCGGCTTCGGCGGCGGTGCTGAGGCCCTGGAGCCCGTGCACCTCAAAACCATACGCTCGCCCGAAATAGCCGAAGGCGTCGTGCGAGGTGATCAACACGCGTTGCCCGGCCGGCACCGTGACGGCCAGACTATCCACATGGGCATGGAGCGCCTCCAGTTCGCCGCGATGCACGTTCCAGCGGGCGGCATACGTGGCGGCGTGGGTGGAGTCGAGCGCAGCATAGACGTCGGCGAGGTGTTCGCCGACGCGGATCCAGAGGCGGACATCGAACCAGACGTGGGGGTCGTAATTGCCGGCAAACGCCGGCGTGGCGATGCGCAGGGAGTCCGGAATCGCCCCCTCGGCCAGCGCGGCAGTGCGGATCGAGCGGCTTTGCATCTGCTCGAACACCTCGGTCATCTTGCCCTCGAGGTGGAGGCCGTTGTAGAGGATCAGGTCCGCCTCGGCCATGCGCCGGACGTCGCCCTCGCTGGCTTTATAGAGATGCGGATCCACGCCGGGCCCCATCAATCCCTCCACCTGCACCCGGTCTCCCCCGACGATCCGCGCGAGGTCGGCGATCATGCTGGTCGTGGCCACCACACGCACCGGCCGCGACGCCAGGTCGGCAGGGCTGTCAGATGGCGCCGGCCGGCAGCCGGCGAGGGTAAACAGCGTCAGGAGAACAAGGGAAACGAAGCGCACACGCATGGATGTAGAAGGAGGATGGTTCTTTCCTCTCTCTAGTCCAAATTCAAGATTTAGTTTCAGCTAAAAATTATGTTTGGCAGAAAAAGTTACAGGTTGGCAAGTTTAATACTTCGGACAGTTTACAAATCAGGGCACTGCCGCTTGACAAATCAGGCCCCTCCTCGATCCGAGGAGGGGCGAGTTCCGACGTCGATTTATCGATGTCGGAACGGGGAGGAGTATTGCCCGGCATCAACGCGGATCATTTTTTTGCAACTCGACCTGAGGGCCGAGTTCGAAAAATACTGGCAGCACCTTTTGACCCATCCGTCCGGCATCTCTTTGCTCCTCCCCACCCCGTCACCGCTTCGCGTCGACGGGATTTGCCCCTCCTCGGGGCGAGGAGGGGCCTTATCGTCAGGAACGGTCCAGCTACAAATAGTGTCCGCAGTATTAAAGTTGGCAGGTTATGCGAATCAGGAGTTGAAATATCTCAAAATATGCGTTGCAGAGCATTGTTTATGGCACATTCTTGTAAATCAACGTCATCCTGGGCCCCGACCCAGGACCCAGATAAGGCTTGCTAACCTCACTGGGTCCTGGATCAAGTCCAGGATGACGGGCTGTTTGATGTTCTTAAGAGGATATGCACGTTTGAAGCACGCAAAATGAGCATTTCAACTCCTGATTCGCGTAGGTTAAAAGTCACTATATCAACCTGCTAACCTGTAACCTGTCAACCTGCTAACCTGCAACCTGCAACCTATTCCTCCACCCACTCCGCGACAAACACGTTCGTATCGCGCGAGGGCTCTGCGGCGAGGGTACGGTTAGAGGCGAAGGCGAGGTACTTCCCGTCGGGGGAGAACATCGGGAAGGCGTCGAACGTGCCCGAGTGTGTGATCTGGGTGAGGTTCGAGCCGTCGACGCCGATCATAAAGATATCGAACAGCCGGCCGCTCTCTGTGTCGTGGTGGTTGGTGGTGAAGAGGATGCGTTGGCCATCCGGGTGGAAGAAGGGCGCCCAGTTCGCGCCGGGGAGGTCGGTAACCTGCCGCGCGTTCCCGCCGTCGATATCCGCGACGAAGATGTTGAGCGCCTTGGGTTCGACGAAGCCGTCGGCGAGGAGGGCCTGGTAGATGCCGGCCTCCTCGCCTTCGGGCCGGCTGGCGCGCCAGACGATCTTCGTCCCGTCCGGGGAGAAGAAGGCGCCGCCGTCGTAGCCGAGGGTGGAGGTGAGCTGGATGGTTTCTCCCGTGGCGAACTCGTAGCGCCAGAGGTCGAGGTCGCCGGAGCGGGTGGAGGTGAAGATCATGAACCGGCCGTCGGGGGATACCGTGGCCTCGGCGTCGTAGCCTTCGCCGCCGACGAGGAGTTCGGGATTGGCGCCGTTCGGATCCGCGATGTAGATATCGTAGGTCGGATAGATGGGCCACACGTAGCGGCCCTGCGCGAAGGCGACGGGCACCGGGCAGGCGGGGTCGGCGGCGTGGGTCGAGGCGTAGAGGATGCGGCCTTCGGGCGTGAAGTAGCTACACGTGGTGCGGCCCTTGCCGGTGGAGGCGAGTTGGTACCGCGAGCCATCCGCGTGGAGGGATCCATCGATGTTCACAACGAAGATCTGGTCACACCCCTGGGCGTTGATGCCGGCGAAGTCGCTCTGGAAGGTGAGCTGCTTGCTGTCGTAGCTCCAGTACGCCTCGGCATTGTTGCCGCCGAACGTGAGCTGTCGGACGTTTCGGAGGTACGTTTCTCCGGGGTAACGGAGCGAGTCTGTCGCGGGATCGTAGGTGTCGGCGGGGGCGACGGCTTCCGAAGCGGACTCCGGCGTCGTGCAGGCCGTAACGTGAACGAGCAGCGCGAAACCGGCCGCAAGGAATCCTATCCGGCGATGGGTCGGTTGCATGGGCATGATCAGAGCGAGGGTGAGAGTCGGGGTGAGGATCGGATCCGGGATCGGATCGATGATCAGAAATACGTGAACGTGAAAACGAGAAAGCGCCTGGAGGTTTCTGCCTGCCGGGCGGATTCGCCATTTTATAGTAGAAGTCGGTTCGCGACGAACCGGTACGGAGATGCCCTACGAAGTGATTGATTTTCAGGCGGAAGTGATCGACGCCAGCTTTGAGCAGCCTGTTGTGGTTGATTTCTGGGCGCCCTGGTGCGGGCCCTGCCGGATGCTCGGCCCGGTGCTCGAGCGGCTCGCCGGCGAACAGGCCGGCCGCTGGAAACTCGCCAAGATCAACACGGACGAGCAGCCGGAGCTGTCGACGCAGTTCGGCATCCGCGGCATCCCGGCCGTGAAAATGATCGCCAACGGGCAGGTGGTGGACGAATTTGTCGGCGCGAAGCCCGAGCACGAGGTACGTCGCTGGCTCGACGCCGCCATCCCGTCGCCCGACCGACTGGATGTCGCTCTCGCGCGGCAGCTGCTCCAGGCCGGCGAGGCCTCCCGC
>JBGSPJ010000692.1:0-1619 GCA_041738655.1 Rhodothermales bacterium
TCGCCAACCTGGGCGTCAACGCGCTGGAGCCGGGCCGTTTAGCCGTGACGATTGGCACCAGCGGGGCCGTGCGTATCGCCACCCATCGGGCAGATTTCGACACGGCCGGCGGGTTGTTCAGCTATATTCTGGACGAAAACACCTACATCCAGGGCGGCCCGATCAACAACGGCGGCATCGTCTACCAGTGGTTCGCCGAGCGTTTCCCGGGCGGATCGCCTCTGGACATGGACGCTCTGCTACGGGAAGCCGGCGCCCTGCCGGCCGGCGCTGACGGTCTCCTCTGCATCCCCTACCTGCTGGGTGAACGCGCGCCCTACTGGAACGCCCGCGCCCGCGGTGTCTACTTCGGGATCAGCATCCAACACACCCTCGCGCACTTCCTCCGCGCCGCACTCGAAGGGGTCATCTTCACCCTGTATGCCATCGCCGAACGCCTCGCCGCCAATGCCCCGCCGGTGACGGCGTTGCACGCGACCGGCGGGTTTGTCCATTCACCGCTGTGGACGCAGATCCTGGCGGATGTCTTCGGCAAGCCGGTCCACCTCCTCGCCACCGGCGACGCCTCCGCGCTGGGCGCCTGTATCCTGGGCTGGGAGGCCGTGGGGGAACCCCTCCCCCGGGAGGCGTTAGACGCCCTTTTCGCGGTCGACCGCGTCTGCCAGCCCGATACGGCGCGACATGCCGCGTATAGGGATCGCTATCGCGCGTTCGACACGCTCTACCGCCGGCTCGACGCCTCTTTCTCAGATCTCCTCCCATGAACGCACCGCGCATCGCCTCCGAAGCGCTCCACGTCGAGCTTGGTGAACGCACCGTGCTTTCGGGGCTTGCGTTCGAGGTCGCCACGGGGAAGTTCACGGCGCTGATTGGTCCGAATGGCAGTGGAAAAACGACGCTCCTGCGGGCGATCGGGGGATTATTGCGGTATACGGGGTCGCTCACCCTCGCGGGCCGAGAGATCGCCGCGTGGCCGGCCCGCGAACTGGCACGGACGCTGGCTTTCGTCCGCCAGTCCGCCGTGGTGTCGTTCGACTTCACCGCGCGCGAATTCGTCGCCCTTGGCCGCACCCCGCACCAACCCTGGCTGAGGGGAACGTCGCCGACCGAAAAAGGGCAGGTTGATGCGCTCCTCGATGCGCTCGACCTCACCCGGTACGCCGACGCGCCGGCGACCCGCCTCAGCGGCGGCGAGCAGCAGCGCCTCTTTCTCGCCCAGGCCCTCGCGCAGGAGACCACTGTGCTCCTGCTCGACGAGCCCACGCTCCACCTCGATCTCTACCATCAGTACGACCTCATGCGCCGGCTCGAGGCGCTCGTCGCTTCGGGAAAAACGATCCTGGCCGTCGTGCACGACCTCGCCCTTGCCGCCCGTTTCGCGGATTGCCTCCTCGTCCTACAGGACGGGCGCCTGGCCGCGGCCGGCTCGCCGGCGGAGGTCCTCACGCCGGCCCTCATCGCGGATGTATTTCGTATGCAGGCCGAAGTCGCGCTCGACGCCGCGCATCGCCCGACCATCCAGTTTCATCATACCCGGACCCCGTGAAAATCTACACCCGCACCGGCGACGACGGCACCACCGGCCTGTTTGGCGGTGGCCGCGTCGCCAAGCACCACCT
>JBGSPJ010000148.1:0-4038 GCA_041738655.1 Rhodothermales bacterium
GGGTCCGCCGCGGCTGGCCCGGCGATGGCGCGGTAGAGGCCGGCGTCGGACTCGAAGACGAGCGTTTCTTCCATCATGCCGGCCATCCGCGCGAACCGCACCAGGCACCGCGCGCCGTTGCCGCACATTGTCCCGAGGCTTCCATCGGCATTGTAATACTGCATCCGAAAGTGCGCCTCGGGCCCTTCGGGAGTCGAAAACGCCAGTAACCCGTCCGCCCCTACCCCCGTCCGCCGCGGGCAGAAGCGGCGCGCGAGATCCGACAACTCCTCCGGACTGAAATAATAGAATCGATTATCGATAACGATAAAATCATTACCGGCGCCATTCATTTTGGTAAATTCGAGAACCAGGGCACGTGGAGGCGTCATACAAATGATCTGGAATGGCGGTTTGTAGTACCCGCGAGAAGGCGTTGAACTTTGTGCCGGCTTGCGCCGTAGGCCACCGAGAAACTTCGAGCGTCTCACAGAACCCGGTGTTCAGAACCCGGTAAACCCGTGAGAAACCCGACATCCGTACGGCCAGTTAATGTCGGATCCGGGTCTCGCAGGCTACCGGATGTGGCCCGTGCTCCGAGCAGAACGCTACTACGCATGGCCTTTTACCACAGAGCCGGCGTTTGTCTCCTTTAACCACACGTTTCGCCAATCGTCAATTTGACAGAAAAGAAACTGATTATCGATCGTGTCGAGCCGTTGCTGCTTTACGGCTTTAACGACACTCACCTTCGGAAGATTGAGGCGGCTTTCCCGAGCACTCAGATTACCGCGCGAGGCAATCAGGTGATGATGCGCGGCGCAACCAGCGAGGTCGACCACGTAGAGCGCGTGCTGAATGAACTCGTGCTGGTGTTGAACCGGAACAAGCAACTCACCGAGAACGACGTCGAGACCGTCCTCGCCGTATCGACGAGCGGGGGGTCCTCGCTGCCGCCGGATATGCTGGCGGACGATGTCGTGCTCTTCACGCCGAATGGCGGCGTGATCAAGGCCAAGACCGCCAATCAGCGCAAGCTGGTAGCCGTGGCAAAGGACAACGATCTCGTGTTCGCCGTCGGGCCTGCGGGTACCGGGAAGACGTATACGGCCGTTGCCCTGGCCGTCGCGGCACTGAAGACACGCCAGGTGAAGCGGATCGTCCTGTGCCGGCCGGCTGTCGAAGCCGGCGAACGTCTCGGCTTTCTGCCGGGCGACATGAGGGATAAAGTAGATCCCTACCTGCGTCCGCTGTACGACGCCCTTGAGGATATGCTGTCGCACGATAAGCTCGGCACCTACCTCGAGCAGCATATCGTCGAGATCGTGCCGTTGGCTTACATGCGCGGGCGGACCCTCAACTCGGCGTTTGTGATCCTGGATGAGGCGCAGAACGCCACCCGTCAGCAGATGAAGATGTTTCTGACGCGGCTGGGTGCCAACAGCCGCGCGATCATCACGGGAGATGTGACGCAGACCGACCTGCCGAGCCTGGATCACAGCGGTCTCGTTCAGGCCCAGCATATCCTCGAAGGCGTGGACGGGATTTCGTTCGTGCACTTCAACCGGACGGATGTGCTCCGCCACCGCCTCGTCAAGGACATCATCGAGGCCTACGAACGCCACGCGGAGACGCAGCCGGTGCCGCCCAACGGAAGGCACTGACGAAGTCGTTGCGCGTTTTTGCGTTGAACGTTTGGCGTGCGGGTGCGCGCCCGTTGGCTGTGGGTCGAGAAGCCCCAGCTGACGCGGAACGAGTCGACGCTGAGCGCAATTGAAGAAATGCCGGGCCGGGTTCGGGAGGGGAGATCCATCTCGAACCCGTCGCTCATTTCGGCCAGACCATGATGCCGGTTTTGTCGATATAGCCCGTTTTTCCATCGATCTGGACGCGGGCGAGGCCATCGACAAAACTCCATGCGCGGGTAAACCGGGGCTGGATGGCATAGGTGCCGTCGGGCCCGATGAAGCCCCAGAGGTTGCCGTAGCGGACGAGGGCAAGCCCTTCAGAGAAGTCGTTGGCGAAGTCGAATTGCAAATCCACCGCCAGCTCGCCCTGTTTATTCAGATACCCCCAGAGGCCTTCTTGATAGACCCGCGAAAAGCCGCCGACGTAACTGTAAACCTGCCCGTACGGCGCCGTGAACTGAACGGCCCCGGTCCGATCGATAAAGACGTAGCTCCCATCCACGTGGACCAGGCCGAGTCCTTCTGAAAACGCTTTTGCCGCGTCGTAGCGGGGTTCAATCACGAAGGCTCCCGTGGTGTCTATATAGCCCCAGCGCGCACCTGTTTTAACAAAAACCACCTGCTGGCGCTCCTCCACGGGCGCCAGCCCTTCCGAAAAGCTCAGTGCGCTCTGGTAACGCGGGATGACCCGCTCGACGCCGTCCGCCCCCACGTAGCCCCACTGGGGCTTCGCTTTACGCTTCCGCTGGATCGGGGCGACCCCTTCGGAGAAGTCGAGGTTCGCCAGATACCGCGTCTTGTTCAGCGGTTCGCCCGCCTCATTGATAAACAGCCATTGACCGCGACTCGCCACGCGCGCAAACCCCTCGGAATACGGAAAAACCCGCTCGTATGTTGTTTCGACGACTATCTTCCCTTCGGTGTCGATAAAGCCCCAGAAGCCTCCGATCTGGACGGGCGCACGCCCGTTCTGGAAGTCGCTCGCGAGATCAAACATGGGCTGAATGACGACTTCCCCCGCGACATTGATGTAGCCGTACCCCTGACCGATCCGAACAGGATAAAGCGACTGAGCGATGGATTCTGTAACCGAGAGGAGGCCGGCGATGACAATGCTGGTAGCAACCAGAAGCCGGCGGAAAGCGGCCGACGGCATTAACGAAAAACCCTGCATGCGTGCGCGTTAGAAAATGGGTGGGGATAAAAACGGGTGCGGACGCCAGGTAGAACGCCGCTCGATCCGCCAGGGGTGGGCCATGGTGGTAGCCGCCCCAATGTAGGGCACGCCGGATAAAAAAACCGCACATTCCATCGGGAGCCGACGCCGGTCAAGCCGGCGCGGTTACAAACACGTTATCGATCAGACGCGTCCGTCCCCAGAAAACGGCGACAGCCACCAACACCTCCTGCCCGCGGGCGATCGTTTCCACCGGCTGCAGGGCTTCGGTGTCGACGATTTCGGCGTATTGCACCCGGGCGTCGGGGGCCTCGGCGATCCGCCGTTCGAGCGCTGCGCGAAGCGACGCTGCATCCACGGCGCCAGCCAGGATGGCCGCCTCGGCCTCGCCGAGGGCGCGGTGGAGGATGGGGGCCTGCGCCCGCTCGATCGCCGAGAGGTAGATATTACGCGACGAGGCGGCCAGGCCATCGGCCTCGCGATACGTGGGCACGCCCAGGATGTCGACCCCGGTATTCAGATCGAAGAACATCCGTTTGAGGATCAGAAACTGTTGCGCGTCCTTGAGGCCGAAGAGCGCCACGTGGGGCCGGCAGGCGTTAACCAGCTTGGTGACCACCGTCGTGACCCCCCGGAAGTGGCCCTCGCGGTAGCGGCCGCAGAGGTGGCCGCCGAGCTGATCGGTGGTGACCCACGTGAGCTGGCCGTGTGTTTTGTCGGGGTACATGGCGGCGTCGTCCGGCAGGAAGACCGCGTCGACGCCACTCTCGCGGAGCTTGCGGAGGTCTTCCTCGACCGGGCGGGGGTATTTGTCCAGGTCCTCGCCGGCCACGAACTGGGTGGGATTGACGAAGATCGAGACCGAGACATCGTCGGCCACCTCGCGGGCTTTTTGGACGAGCGTGAGGTGGCCGTCGTGGAGGGCGCCCATCGTGGGCACGAGGGCGAGCCGGCGGCCGGCGGCACGCAAGGCATCGGCCCGGTGCTGCATGTCCGCCACGGTTGCGATCACTTCCATAGGCACGAAACTCTTCAAACTTTGAATCTTGAACCAACAAACTTGTCCGCGTTGGCCGAGTATACGTCCGGCAACCACGAAAACACCATTCCGACCGGGTTTCCCATGTCAGATTATCGCATCGAAAAAGACTCCCTTGGCGAGGTGAAGGTACCCGCCAGCGCGCTCTACGGCGC